>JBCCCJ010000585.1:0-4639 GCA_039033615.1 Bacteroidota bacterium | reverse complement strand
CTTTTTTGCCGACAAAAAAGGATGGCCGGTTGAGCTTGCGAAATCCCGCTTGCGGGACAGGCGACCTCATCCTTGGCCAACAGAAAACCAGGAGGGATTCAAAAAATGCCCAGTGGTGGTGGGGGGGGAGGCGTAATCCGGCTCCTCTTTTCCACTAGAAGGGTAGAAGAACCAGAAAAATAAAAAACCCGGTACCACCAGGTACCGGGCTCCACACACCAACCCTTCTCTACCTGTTCGGGGAACTCCTTTCAGCTCTCTCCTTCTGTCAGGCCCGAACGCCATCTCCTCAAATCCAGGGCTAATCTCTCTATGACTAATTGATTCTGATTCAGGGGTTAGCTGCCCCATCCGGGACGGAAATCTTCGAGTACGTTGCCATCTACATCAAAAAACAGCAGTTCCTGATTGTCTAACTTCACCAGATACACCGTGGTATCATCCCGGCGGTCCAGCTGAATGACTTTGAGAACCTCTGCATCGGGGTATTGATCGGTGAGGTAGGTCTGAGCACTTGCAGGCAATTCTGCCACTTCGACTTCTGTTCCGCAACGCTTGCCACGGCCCTTTTTGCGACCTTTCCCTTCCCGCGCTTCCAGAAATTCTCCGGTACTATCAAACGACAGAATTTCGCCACTGCTGATTCTCACGTGGTAGACAGTCTCTCCTTCTTTCTCCATAGAAACTGCGTGGAGAATCGCTTCGTCTGGATAAGTAGTGCTGATGTAGGCGGTGATCGATTCCAGCAGCGAGTCCACAGAGATGGAGGGACAAAGGCCACCGTCCTGCTTCAAACTGACGGTTTTTCCATCCTGAAATGTGATCCCAAAGACCTCTGAGCCATCGGAACCGATGATTTTTGCGAGGTCAGCGATGGTCTGGTCTCCGTATTCTGCTTGGAGGGTTGTGAGCACATCAGCGGGCAGTTCTGCTTCGGTGATGGATTCAATGCTACCGAGGTTGGAAACATCCTCCCAAAGGTTTTCGATTGGGTTACAAGCTACGGCAAATACAGCCATTCCTAGCACCCAAAGGCGCACCATGAGCTTCTTCATCATGTGTAAGTGTTGGTTATAAGGTTGATTGATACTAGCACGCAAAGGCAAAAAGAATGGTTGGTCAGCCTGGGGAAAAAAGTGGAAAAAGGCTTCATTTCGTGAAAAATTTGTCCGAAACGTGGAATTGCCTATTTTTAAGAGGCATACTTGAACCATAATTGCTCCTATTTATGACTACTCTCGCTCCCACCATGCTGAAGACTCCGTTGCAGCATTTTTACAATTGGGAAGAAAAATCAGCTGATCGCCCCTTTTTGCATCAGCCGATAGATGGAAAATGGCATATCTGGACTTGGAAGGAAGCCGGGGATGAGATTCGCCGGATCGCTGCTCATATCGAAGCTCAAGGGTATGAGCCGGGCAGCCGAATTGGGATCCTTTCCCGGAATTGTGCCCACTGGATCATGACGGATTTGGCAATCATGATGGCAGGTCATATTTCTGTTCCCATTTATCCCAACGTCAATGCCGACACAGTCAACTACGTTCTGACCCATTCCGAGAGCAAAATGCTGTTCGTGGGAAAATTGGAGCCACATGACTGGGAAGAAATGAGAGGGGGAATTCCCGACTCTGTTTCTTGTATCAATTTTGGGATGTATCACCTGCAACATGCTGATTTTCCGACGTGGCAAGACACCATCAAGGCGGTGCAGCCCAAGCAAGATGGACCGCCTCGCGATCTGGATGAGGTGATGACCATCATCTATACTTCCGGGACCACTGGTACCCCAAAAGGCGTGGTACACAAATTTCTGGCTCCGGTGTTTGCTTTTAGTACGTTCCAAAAGCAATTCCACCTCACGCAAGAGGATCGCTTCTTTTCCTATCTCCCGCTTTCGCACATCGCTGAGCGCATGCTGATTGTGATGGGATGTCTCTTCAGCGGAGCTTCGGTGTATTTTGCCCAGTCGCTAGATACCTTTGCTGACAACCTCAAAACGGGTAAACCAACCGTATTCCTCGGCGTACCACGGATTTGGGCCAAGTTCCAGTCTGGGGTGTTGGCCAAATTCTCCCAATCCAAGCTGAATCTGTTGTTCGCGATTCCGATCATCAACAACATCATCAAGAAAAAGATTCGGGAAGCCTTGGGTCTTTCTGAGGCGCGAATCTGCTTGACGGGAGCCGCTCCGATTCCATTGGCGCACCTCGAATGGTTCCAGAAAGTAGGTTTGTTGATTTATGAGGTGTACGGGATGACGGAGAACAGCGCCTACTCGCACGCCAATATGCCTGGCGCATACAAATTCGGCACCGTGGGCCAAACCATGGAAGGGGTAGACTTCAAACTCACCGATGAAGGAGAGATTTGTGTGAAGAGTCTCGCCAACATGATCGAGTATTACAAAGAGCCCGAGAAGACCGCGGCCACCATTCAAGATGGCTACTTACATACGGGGGACAAAGGCTCGGTAGATTCTCAGGGATTCGTCAGAATCACTGGTCGGGTCAAGGACCTCTTCAAGACCTCCAAGGCCAAATACGTCGCTCCTTCTCCGATTGAGCTGAAGCTTTCTAAGAATGAATACATCGAGCAGGTGTGTGTGGTAGGTACGGGAATTCCGCAGCCCATCGCTTTGGTGGTTCTCTCCGAGGATGGCCGTTCGCGCAGCAAAGAAGAACTCAAAGAAAGTCTCGAAGCTACCTATCAGGAGGTCAATCCAACGCTAGAGCATCATGAGCGCCTGCAAAAGCTGGTCGTGCTGAAAGGCGATTGGACCACAGAAAATGGCGTATTGACCCCTACCTTGAAAATCAAACGTGGAAAAGTAGATGATACCTATCAGGCCAATTATGAAGCCTGGTACGAAGGCGGCAAAGGCGTGATTTGGGAATAAGGCCAGGGTAGTAGATACCAGAAGCGCAGGATCTATTCAGATTCTGCGCTTCTTTTTTGTTACAAAGGAAATTCTCTACGAGCCCTCAACGGTCTGGTTATTATTCTCTGCGAAATATGAACTCTGCTCCCTGTATCTCTCACCAATCAGGCTTATTGTCTCGCTTGACAGACTTGGCGGGGCTTTTTCGCAATTGCTGAAGGAACTGCATGTCTTCCTGACGCATGTCTTCCAGCAGGGAACGAGCCAATTCCAGGGAGATGGTATCGAGACTTTGGGGACTGGGCATATCATTGCCTCCCTTCCAATTGGTTCGACGCTTCCGAAGTTGTTCAATTAAGTCGCGATATTCCCCTACTGGCAAACTGGGAGGGGTTTCTCCTGCTTGCGAATCATCTGGCTCGGGCAGATCTTCCGGTTCCTGGCTTTGGAAATCAGAAGGTTGATCGTCTTGTTCTTCCGGTTTCTTCTCCAGGCGTCGCTTGAGTTTTTCGAAGTTCCGGCGGGCAATTTCGTTCTCAGAATCATATACCAGGGCCAATCGAAAGGCATCCACTGCCCGACGCATTTCCGCTTGATCTACCAAGAGTACCCCCAAGTTGTTGGCCGATTTGGACGCAAGTCCTGGGCTGTCTGGCTTCATGGCCAATTGATAATACTCCCCAGCCTGCTTGAAAGAATCCATCTCGACCAGGCATTGAGCGAGATTGAAAGCGATGTGATCTGCAATCTCTGGATACTCTCGCAGTGCCTGGCGATAAAAGCGTGCACTTTCTGAATAGGCTTGCTCCTCAAACGCCTCTTGGGCCAGAGACAGGCTTCCTAGCTCTTGTCCCAAGCCAAATATCAGCAAGATGGTGAGGATAGCGGCTTTCATATCTGGCGAATTGGCATCATAAACATACTCAGTAACAAGCAAACCACTGAGAGAAAGACAAATAGTTGATAGGTATTGTTGCTGATCTCTTCGGAACTGGTTTCTACCGGAGAGGCGGTTCTTTCATAAATCTGCTCTCTGAGCATCCCAACATCGAGAAAAGGATCATCGAGGTGCAAGTAATCCGTGCCAAACTCATCAGCCATAGATCTGAGATCATCTTCCACCAGACGAGAGATTGCCATGGTACCGTCTTCGTATCGTTTGAATCCATCTCTGCTGTCGTTGGCAAAATGAGGGATCGGAGCGCCTTCGTAGGTGCCGACTCCCAAGGGGAATACGGTGATATTGGCTCCTTTCAATCGTTCTACCAAAGACACATACTTATCTCCAAAATCCTCTCCGTCGGAAACCAGCACAATGCCTCTTCCGATTTTTTGGGAGGTTTTGTCTACGTTGATGAATCGGTCCATAGCTACTGCCAACGCAGATCGGAATTGCGTACCCGTTTGGGTAAATTGCTGGGGCTGAGCCAATTCCAGAAACAACTGTACCGCCTGATGATCTCGGGTGAGGGGACATTGGACATAGGCCTGCTCCGTAAATAAAATGAGGCCGATCTTCTCCCCTTTCATCTGGCGGATCAATTCAGTGAGGGTTTGCTTGGCCTTGTCAAGGCGCGAGGGCATGACGTCCTGGGCATTCATAGAAGCCGAAACATCTAGCAGAAGGTAAATCTCTCTGCTGGACATGGTCGTGCTTTCTTCTTTGGTGCCCCAGTACGGCCCCAGCATCGCAATGAATAGCAAGATGAAACCGAGGCCCCGTAGGCCCAACTTCAACAAAGGATAATTGCGATCAAT
>JBCCCJ010000584.1:0-4643 GCA_039033615.1 Bacteroidota bacterium | reverse complement strand
TCAGGCCTACCAAGAATTGTGTAAAAACCAAGCTCGACCCGAGCTGAATTGTAACGGGAAATGTATCCTGGCCGAGAAACTCGCGGCGATGGATGCCCCGGCTACACAACCCGAGTCTCCCATCCCTCCCGTGCTGGAGGCCGAAGAGTGGGTCAACGCGTTTTTACAGAGTCCCGTCCCACCCTTTTGGGAAGAGCAGGTAGATGCTCACCCGATTTCCTTCTTTACCTGGGAATGGAAAGTCGAACCTGCCGACTTACTCACCCCTCCTCCCCGGACGCTGGCATAGTTCCCATTCCCCTGTTTTTTTTACCTAGAATCAGTCGCTATGAAATTTTTCCTCATAGCCCTGACTCTGCTTCTGGGATTGATCTTTCCTGCGTCCGCCTGTGATTTGTGTGGCTGCTCCACAACCGGAAATGGGTTGGGCGTACTGCCGCAATACCAGGCCTCCTTCGTGGGAATGCGGTGGCAAATGGCTGGCTTTCGCTATCCTGCTTACCACACCCAAGATCGATTTCAACAAGCAGAAGTCTGGGGCCGATTTTATCCGGGTCGCCGGGTGCAACTCATGGGTTTTGTGCCCTATCGCTGGCATACCCGCCAAGCCGAAGATGGCAGCCTTTCGCATGCACACGGTTTGGGAGACGCCAGTGTGATGGCTCGTTTTTCAGTCATCCACAGTCCGGATAGCGTCAAAACAGGCTTTCGGCACACCTTATTGGTAGGCGGTGGGATAAAAGCTCCTACGGGTGCCTGGCAATCCCATCAAGCGGAGAATCTTCCCGCCAATTTCCAATTGGGGACCGGAAGCTGGGATGCCTTGCTGAATGCACAGTATCAAGTTCGCTGGAACGCCTGGGGATTCAGCCCGCAAATGAATCTAAGGCGCAACTACACCAATCCCATCGACTTTCGGTACGGCGACCAACTTGCTGCTGGTATCACCGCCTATGCCTGGGTGAACAGCCCGCGATGGTCCTGGATTTGGATGCCGTACCTGGGCTGGAACGGTGAATGGATGGGCAGAGATGTCAACAAGGAATTCTATCAAACCGATACTGGAGGCCAAGGCCAGTATCTCAGCCTGGGGAGCGAATTTTTTACCCGAAAGCTGGCTACCGGGATCAATTGTCAACTGCCGGTCAGCCAATCCTACGGGGGCGGGGAGATCATCGCCCAGCCCCGCCTGATGGTTCATTTCAGTATGTGGTTGTAAGTGATACTGAAAAAATGACTTGGACCTTTTCACTCGTTCTTTCTTCCCATCTCTTCCTCAAGGCTCAACTTTGGATCCCTTTCCCAAAGTTTCGCGATTTGGCCCGCCAACCACTTGGTGTTGTACTTCAAGTCTAGGGCCCCTTCCCCAGACTTGAATGGGATCTGGAAAGAAATATCTACGCGAAAAGAGGAAGTTATTTTTCAAGTCTCACTAACCTATTTTTCCATGAAACCATACTTGTTTGGGATCTTCTGCTGCTGTTTGGCGCTGCTAGCCTGTCGGGAGCAAGCCATCGAAGATGTAGAAGCCCCCCAAATCACCATTCAGTCTCCTACAGCACAAACCATTTTTGAAAGTGGCGAAGACATCCCACTTGCGATCCTGATCGAAGAAAATGACCAACTGCATGAGTATCAGGTGGTCGTACTCACCGAAGAAGGTCAAACGCCTGTCTTCAATGTGAGTGATCACAGCCATTTGCAACGCCTGGAAATCAACCAGTCCTTTTCTTTGACCGTTATGGAAGAAACCTCTCTGATATTGGAAGTCGAGGCTTCCGATCATCACGGAAATCAAAATGTAGCGAGCACTCGCTTCCAATTGATCCCTTGATTGAGCCTGTACCAACTAGCACTTCCTGTTTTTCTGTTTCATTTTATTCTACCAATCGAAATCACAATGAAATCTCTCAAAATCCTTTCTGTTTCTCTGAGCCTATTGGCCCTTCTGTTTGCCCAAGGTTGTCGCCAGGATGGCTGTACGGATCCGACCGCGATCAATTACAACCCTGATGCGACTGAAAGCACCGATTGTACCTTTCCTTCCTTGATGCTTCACTTTCATCCCGTGGTAGGAGATGAAGACCTGACTTTAGGAGAAACCTATGAGATCAATGGGGTCAAGGCCCGGATTGACCTTGCCAGCTTTTATGTTTCCGGGATCAGTGTTGGCGCTGATGGCGAATTTGACGAAAACCCTGACACCTATTTGCTGGTAAAGGCGGATCAAATGATGTATGATGTTGGCCAGATCACGGCTGGACACAAGCACATGCTCCGCTTCCGCTTAGGGATTGATTCTCTCACCAATCATGCTGATCCCACTCAGTACGAGGACAGCAATCCCTTGGCGCTTCAGTCTCCCAGCATGCACTGGAACTGGGATGCTGGGTATCGTTTCCTGAACATTGGTGGCGAAGTAGATACCGATGGCGACGGCGAGGTAGATAGCCTGTTGGAATACCACATTGGCAAGGATGCCTTTGCGAGAATGGTCATGCTGGAAGCACACAAAGAAGCTGACAGTGAGCAAGTCATGATCGACCTGCAGGTAGATTTTGCCAAATTGTTTGAGGACATTGATCTGGCCACCCAACCCATCAGCCACACCTTCGACGTCCCTGAGGTCGCTACCAAGCTCATGGACAATTTCGTAACGGCAATTACCGTCACCAAATAAGCACCTCTGATGAAATGCGGTCAACGATTTTGGAGTACCATGACCGGCTTGGCTTTGGTAGGTCTGTGGGTACTGTTGGCCTGTCAACAAGCAGAGACACCACAATCGCCGGAAGTTTCCTATGAATTGGAGCTTCCGGCTCATTTTCCCTCCTCTCCTGCATTGGCTGCGTATGATTTGACCCCGGAAAAGGTAGCACTAGGCAAGCGATTGTTTTTTGATGTCGGCCTTTCGCGGGATTCCAGCCTTTCCTGTGCTGCTTGCCATTTGTCCGAAGCGGGTTTTGCTGATCATGCGAAGGTTTCCATCGGCGTAGACGGGCGAACGGGTTTCCGAAATGTGCCGACCCTGGCCAACATCGGCTATCATCCCTACTTTTTTCGGGAAGGCGGGAGTCCTACCCTGCACCAGCAAGCTTTAGGGCCCATCGAGGATCATAATGAAATGGATCTCAATCCGGTAGCACTGGTCGCCCGCTTGAAAACCGACGCGACCTATCAACGCCTGGCCGAGGAGGCTTATGATCGTCCGATGGGAGTCTTTGTCTTGACCAGGGCCTTGGCAGCATTTCAGCATACCCTCATCAGTGGGAATGCGCCTTATGACGCCTTTTTGCAAGGCGACTCCAGCGCCTTGAGTCCCGCCGCCCAACGCGGAGAATCGCTCTTTTTCAGTGAACGAACCCAATGTGGAAACTGTCATGGCGGACTGGACCTGAGCACCTATCAGTTGGAAAACAACGGGCTCTACGAATCTTACCAAGACCTGGGACGATATCGGGTAAGCCTCGATTCGGCGGACATTGGCAAATTCAAAGTTCCCAGTCTGCGGAACATCGCCCAAACCTGGCCCTACATGCACGATGGTAGTCTGCCAAATCTCGCAGCTGTGATTGAGCACTACAATCAGGGGGGAGTTGGGCACCCCAATCAATCAGACTTGATTCGACCTCTGGGGTTGACAGATGCAGAAAAAGCCGATCTACTCGCTTTTCTCCACAGCCTGAGCGATCCCGATTTTCTGGCTGGGAAGACCGCCCAACTCTTGCCGATCAGCGAATAAGTTGAGTGGCGAATACGCCTATCAAGAGGACCGTCCCGCTCAGATAAACCATGCGGCGGCCATGCTGGCGACTGTTGGGGGTATAGGCATAGACCCGCTGTCCATTCGGTAGCGTCTTTTTTCCCTGCCAGAGATACCAACCAATGAATATCCCCAGGATCCCTCCCAGCAAGGCTAGGGCGTATCCCAAATAGAGCCAGGTGGAAGGCTCTTCGTCTGGTTGGGCCAGTTCTTGCCAGCGTTTTGATTTGAGGGCGGCGATTTTCTGCTCGCCTAATGGTTCTCCTCGTTCGCGAAGCAAGTGCTGAGCCAGAGAATAATCCAGTTCATTCCACTGATCCGGCTGCTGAAGGATCTCCCACAGTTCTTGATTGGTAAAGGAAAAGAGGTAGTAGGAAGAAGGTAAATCGGCCAACCACTGGCTGGCTTCCTGAGTGAGAATGGCATTCGCTTGTTCGAGATCCTCGGCTGGGATTTTCAATTCGATTTCCCCCTGATAGGTCGCACCGAGAAAGTTGTTGTCCAGGGGACGGGCCGGGCTGGTCAATTGACAAACGACCCCTTGACTTTCCAGGGTTTCCTTGACCTCCTGAGCCAGGACCGGATCAGAATACGTTTTGAAAAGGACCCAATTGGCAGCTTGCATCATGGATGAGGTTGAGGCCACAAAGGTAGGGAATCAGGGGCAAAAGTTCCAGAATCAAGGGGGAGAGGGGGGAGGACAAACTTGTCAGTTGATCGAGAAAGACGAGATAACTCAGATCATACTCCTAGACAAAATGGCGAATCGTGATTATTTGCGTAGCCTTCACCACAAAGGCGGGTTGGCCATCCCGATCCGAATCGGGAAGGTGTTGGGGCGGCTTGTGGCGTTGCATGGGGCTTCGGCGGTTTTTTGCAT
>JBCCCJ010000583.1:0-4646 GCA_039033615.1 Bacteroidota bacterium | reverse complement strand
CTGCCTAGGGCAAACGGGAGGTCGAGAGGTAAGGATCGGCTTATCTTAGTCGTTTACATAAATTCTGCCAATCACCTGATCCGCACCGTCAAAGATGCGCACAGTGTACGTACCAGTTGCCGTGCCTTTGGGCAATTCAATGGCATGATGTCGGACATCGGCCTGAGTCAATAATTCTTTCTGAATCAACTGTCCCAGTGGGTTGGTGATTTCCACCTGCACTTCTGCTTCTTGGGCCCGGTATTCTATCCAAAACCTACCCTGATTGGGGTTGGGGAAGAGCCTAAAGCCGCGGAATCCCAATCCTTCTTGGATGCTAACGGGGAAGTCGATGTCTAACAACAGTTCATTCGCAACTCCACAGCCTGTTGAGTCATATACCACCAAAATGACTGGATACAAGCCCGCATTGGCAAAGGAGTAGTTGAAAGAAGGCGCCTGAACTGGAGTCCCATCGCCAAAGTCCCATTCGGCATATCCGCCAGTCGGAACGTTTGGAGTCGTGAAGGAAATGATTTCTCCGGCATTCAAAAGACCAGAGTAATTGATCAGCGGAGTCGGGCCGTTGGACTCAACAATCACTGTGATGTGGAAGATCACCTGAGGAGTAGCCGGATCACCAGTCATGACAGTCATGTCCACGTCGAAGGTGTCAGGAGTCAGCCCCGAATAGCTATATACCATGGCAATGTCAGCCGTATCACCCGCTTGGACGCTTCCCAAGGGTGCCGGAACACTGATCCAAGGCAAGGGACTTGGCATGACTTCATAGGTCAGAGCCCCCCCGCCGAGATTGGCCAGGTTCATGTATTCCACGTGGTCTTCTACACAACCTGGCAGGATCACCGTCAAAGAAGTGTCGATGATGCCAGCACTTGGGGCACCTCCGCCTGCGCCCGTCAAACAAACAGTCGTATCACCAGCCAGACTGCTGATGAACAGGTCTGCATTGACCGGACCCATCATGGTCGGATCAAAAGTGATCGTTATCGAAGCCGAATCCCCTTCAGGAATTACTAGGTTGGTGGGAGAAACGGTGTACACCCCATTGGTGGTTCCCATGAAAGGAATCCCTAAGAAAGAACAACCAGTGTTGTAGAGTGTCAGGCTTTGACTCACAGGCTGACCAAGCGTCACATTCCCAAATTCGACACAGCCAGGTTCCCCCAAGGCAAGGATGGGACCATCAGTAACCGTGAGGGTACAAGGGATCGCGTAAGGATTGTTAATCGGGTCATTGCTATTGACAAAAATGGTCGCGTAGTACGTGCCCGGAGAAAGCCCACTGACGTCGAAAATTGCTTCCATGGCCAGGGAATCTCCCGCCGGAACAAAACCTTGATCCGGATTGGTGTACACCCATTCCGCCCCATCAACAATCAAGCGGGCCTGATGGAGATTGGTCCCCCCCAAATCGACGGATGGACTGTTTTGAATGCCAATTTCTACTTCACCATTGGCAACCGCCGTTAGCCAATCATTGCCTCCTAGCAGGAAAGTGTCCACAATATCTAGCCCGAAGGGTTGGGTTCCAGTAGCTGCCGATCCGATGAGAACGTTGTCCAATAGGATGTCCGCAAATTCAAAGGTGCTGTTGAAATCCCCATTGAGGGTGATGATCAACATCGCAGAATCTGCCGATGGAGACAAGCCGCTGAAGAGGTGATCGGTCCGTTCCCCGGCAAAGGTGAAGAACTGAGTGCTGGTAGAATCAAATGGATCGACTCCGGCCTCCACATCAAAAATGAGTCCCCCAGCTCCTGAATTGTACAAGGTGAATGGCACAATGACGGAGTCCACACAGGTACCACCCGTTGCGAAAATCGGATTCGGAGAAGCCGAAATCGAAGGAGCCCCGATGGAGAAACCCGTTAAGCAAACGGATTCGATGCCGATGTTACTCAGCACCTGCATGCTGTCGGTAAAGGCACCGATGGTTTGGGGGGTGAAATCCACGACCAAGGCGACGGAATCACCGGGAGCTAGGCTCTGACTACCACCTGCCGTCGAGAAGGGACTCGTAGGCTGAATGAACGGAGTGAAATCCAAGGTATCGCAACCCGTATTGGTCAACCAAACACTATCCGTTACCGTCTGGAACTGAACTACATTCGGGAAGTCGATGCAGTTGTCAGAGAAACTCATTGCCGCATCTCCACTGATGGTAAAAGTGACTGGAATCTCCAACAAAGGATTCAAGGGATCATTGGAATAAACCAGGATGGTGGTCATATAGGTCCCCGCTTGCAGCCCAGAAGATTGCAAGGTGACCGTTACGACCAAGGAATCCCCGGCGGGTACCATGCCGCTATCCGGAGCTACCGTGATCCAATCCGCAGGCTGGGTTTGCGACCCCAGTGCAAAATCAATGGAGTTGAACAGCATGCCACCCGGAGTGAAATTGAATTGGTACATATGCTCCCAAGTCATACCGGTGGCGATGACCGTTCCGGCTCCATAGGGGTAGACTGCAGTGGTAGGATCTTGCGTGGTGGTGGTCTGAGTCAAAATCTCCGCATTGGGAGGAAGGTTCGTCAGCCAGTTGTGGCTAGCAGAATTCCCCTGCAAACTCGCTGGCATCCCATTCATGATGGGGTGGGAGGGGAGCAGGTTGTCATTGAAGTTATCAAAGATCGGGTAGTTGATCACTACGCCACCTGGAATGGTCGTTACCCCGCCTTGGGAGGCGTTTTGATATTGGACCACCCCACCATTGTTGAGGTAAGCTTCAAATTGTGGGAGCGCTTGAGTCAAGCTGGTATAGTAAAAGTTGGACTGATCGCCCACCGTGATGATCAGATCGTAATCATCGAAGTTGGTACTGGAGATCTGGTTGTCCTGAATCACCGTTGGGAAGATCCCGTAGTTGTTTTGCAGGAAGGTATCCATGTTCATCCCCCAAGCAGGAAAGTTTTGAATCAACAACACACTGCTGTCACCGCCGCTGATATCCCCCACTTCAATCGGATTGATATCTAGCATGCCGCTTCCGATGTTATACAAGGTGAGCGTCAGGGTAACAGAATCTCCACAAGTTGCAGTGGCAGAAAGGGAATCCGGATCTGCATCGATCAATGGGGACCCGGTAGCAACTCCAGATAGGCAGATGGTGCTGTCATCGGCATTGGTTACCAAATCTAGCATGCCCTGGTAGTTGCCTACCGTGTCAGGGAAGAAATCGACATACAAAGTGAAGCTCTCTCCTGGCAGAATGACAATGGACGAGTCCGAGGGGAGGAAGGCCGGATGGGTGGAAGAAAGATCAATCTCCAGGGTATCACATCCGGTATTCCCCAACACCACCGAATCAGTCAGCGCGATGTACTGCTGCGTGGTACCAAAATCCATACAGGTATCTGACAGGGTCAACTCTGCCGGAGCAGTGATTTCCATGGTCGTAGGGATGATGACCAGGGGATGAGCAGGATCATTCGTCGTGATCTCGATATCCGTCTCATAAATCCCGCTGGGGTATCCATCACCATTGATGGTGACCGTGATGAAAGCGGTATCTCCAGGCATCACCAAACCCGAATCCGGCGCAACTGAGACCCAATCAGAGCCCGAAACAGAAGTTCCGATGCTGATTTGATCATAGGTGGCAAGAGAAGGAGTCTGGAAATTGAATAAGTGAACCTCGGAAATATCGGTCGACGTCTGAGAGCGGAACGGGAAGTTGGGCTCCACCAATACCCCATCAATGTAGTAATCGTAGGTCCGGGTGGTAAAATTGATGTTCTTGAACTCAAAGAAATACCACTGGTTGGGCGTGTAGGGTACGTTAGATTCCTGAGTGGGCGTATAGAGAACAATATTCCCGGTCCAATGAAAGTACTGGAAAATGATCCCATTATTATTGGCGATGTCATTGTCGCCGATCACCACGTATCCGTGAGCTTCGGTGTTTACCGAAGGCTTGACCCAAAAACTGATCTCGGATACGGTATCAGGTCCAAAATTCTTCATTAAACCCTGATAGAAAGAACCTATGCCATTGGTTTCTAACGCGAAAGAGCCCTGGGCAGGGTTGTTGGAAGTTGTACTGGCAGTCACACCGCCCAGGTTGATCCAATCAGAGATATCATTGTCCTCAAAGTCATCATACATCAAGGCATTGCCGGCAGCCGTTCCGGAGGTCGTGATGTCATACACCAGGGGACCAGGACCACCGTTGATGATCATGATGGTTTCCGTGGTAGAGTCATTACACTCGGTCAGGGTGACATAGATTGAATCCGGAATGATGGTCACACTTGGAGTCCCAGCGATGGTTACGGTTTGACTAACCGTATCTTGTGCGATGCAGTTATCCGCGATCATGGTTACCGTAAAGGTTCCCCCGGTGGCATAGCTATGCGTAGGACTTTGGCCCGTTGAGCTGCTGCCATCTCCGAAATCCCATAACCAACTGACCGGATTGTTGGTCGTTTGGTCGGTAAATAAAATCGGGGCATTGGAGGGTAAGGGACCAGCCGGAACGCTAAAGCTCGCTACGGGTGGGTTATTGGCCAAAATGGTGCTAGACCAAGCGGCTTCCCAGCCAGAAGAGGTAATGGAGCCATCTGAGGTGAATTGAATAAACATTGCCCCGGAGGTTGCGACCAACGGGCTGGGAATGGTGGAACCAGAGCTAAAGAATAGCAGGG
>JBCCCJ010000582.1:0-4650 GCA_039033615.1 Bacteroidota bacterium | reverse complement strand
GGAAATAAGATCGTGGCTTTGTCAGTAGGGGCCATTTTGGCGCTCTTTCTGCTGGCCCGACAAGCTGGCCTCAACCTCAAAGCCATTGGTGAGAAGTGTGCTGGCCCCCTGGAAGTGGCGGGAGTGATCATCCTCATCACTAGTGCCGGAGGTGCCTTTGGGGGCATGATTCGCGAAAGTGGCATCGGCGACGTCATCCAGTATTATGCCGAAAACTATTCCCTCAATTACCTCTTCCTGGCTTGGCTGTTTACCGCCATCATCCGCATCGCCCAAGGCTCGGCCACCGTTTCTCTCATTACGGGAGCTGGGCTCATGGCCGCCATCCTCGCTAGCGGAGCCACCATTCCCTATCATCCGGTATATGTGTATCTTGCCGTCGGATTTGGCTCGATTGCGGGTTCCTGGATGAATGACAGCGGCTTTTGGATTGTGGGGAAATTGAGTGGATTCACCGAAAAAGAAACCCTGCAAAGTTGGAGCGTGATGTTGACCATCATCTCCGTCGTAGGCTTGATCCAGACGCTGCTCTTTTCCTGGATTTTGCCAATGGGAGGGTAAGAGAGCGGGTAAGACATCCAATAGAAGCAGACCTCGTAGGTTTGCCAAACCTACGAGGTCTCTTGAGATTATAACGCATGAAAAAACTCCAGAACAACATCCGTTATCTGCTACTGATTGGCATCATCGTGATGGTGAATCTCTTCGGGGACGGTTGTTTTCAGCGGTTTGATCTGACGAAAGAACAACGGTATTCGCTCTCGGATTTGACCGTGGAGACCGTACAGGGCATCGAATATCCCATGGTGGTGACGGTCTTTCTGGAAGGCGAATTCCCTCCCAACATCCGCAATTTTCAAGAAGCGGTTCGGACGTCTCTCCTGGAAATGAAGCAATATGCGGGGCGCAACCTGGAGTATGAATTTGTCGATCCCTCCAACAATCCAGACTTGCTGCGCTTGTTTCAGGAACGCAATTTTGTGCCCGTTCCGGTCAAGGTGCAGGAATCCGCTACCGAAACCAAGCAAGTACTCATGTGGCCCATGGTGCGGATTCGTTACCGGGAGCGGGAAGTTTATGTCGATTTGCTGAAAGGGGCTACCGTTATGACGGTGCGCGGGCCAAACGTTGATTTTCTGAAAGCTGAGCAGGACCTGGAATACAAACTGGTCTCTGCCCTTCGCAAGCTTCAGCAGGAGCGAGGCGGGGTCATCGTCTTGCTACAGGGGCATGGCGAACTCACGCCTCAGGAAATTCCTGAATTGCAGGCAGAAATTCAGACTTCCTACAACTTTTTTACCCTGAATCTGCCCAATACGCCCAATTATGAGATCAGTCCCACCATCGACGTTCTGATGGTATTGCAGCCTACCCAGCCTTTTTCGGAGCGGGATAAATATGAACTGGATCAATACCTCATGCGAGGGGGCAGCATTTTGTGGATGCTCAATCAAGAGGTGGTGGACATGAATATGTATCGCAAACAGGCCACCCTGACGGAATTGCGGGAGTTGAATTTGGATGACCTGTTTTTCAAATACGGCTGTAAGATCAATTACGACCTCATTCAAGACCTGGAATGTGAATCTACGGAGGTCTTTCAGGCAGGTCCGAACGGCGGAACCTTCCTGAGCAAAAAATGGCCCTATTTTCCGCTGGCGCTGGCCTTCCCGGATCATCCCATCAATCGGAATGTGGATGCGGTGCTGATGCGCTATGCCAACAGCATCGATACCTTTGCGCAGGCTGGAGTCAAGAAATCGGTCTTTTTGCAATCCTCCCCCAGCAGCCGATTGGTGCAGGGCAAGCAATTCATCGACGTCAACCAAGTACTCGCCAATCCGCCTGCGCCTTCGCTGTATAATCGTTCCAATCTCATCACGGGTTTGCTGATGGAAGGGGTATTTGAGTCCCTATTTGTGGGGCGTCGCCCTCCCACCGATTCTCTGGCCCCCAATCCGCCTGCTGCTCGCTTTGGAGCGAAAAACAATCCCATCGCTCCCGGTAGCATGGTCATCCTCTCAGACGATGAATTTTCGCTTGGCAAGGAATACCAAGGACAGCGCGGCTACATGCCCTACGACAACAAAACCCTCCTGATGAATGCTATCGACTACCTTGCGGGAGACGAGGCCCTGGTGCAGATTCGTTCCAAATCGGTGGCCGAGCGCCGCCTCAGCCGCGATAAAGTCGTCAATAATCTCACCAGCATTCGCCTGCTGAATCTGGGGCTGCCCTTGCTGATTTTGGCGGTGTTTGGGGGTGTGCGGGCGTATCTGCGGCGGAGGAAGCATGCGGGTTTGAAGGAGGGGTGAAATAGATGCCACGTATTGCTAGAGAATTTCGTTTGGCGTGAACAAGGGTAAACATTCCTCGTTCTCCTATTATGAAACAGCTCTCCTTTCTTGTCGTTACGCTCCTGCTCTTCTCTTGTCAAGAGGAAATCATCCTCGAAGAGCGCATCCTCGCGGGGTACATCGCCTTGAATGATTCCTTGGAACAGGCGGATCTGGTGGCTTGCGCAGCTGGAAAGGAAGGCGGCTTTCTGGGATCGGCGGAGGAGCCTACCGACGTCTTTTTCTACCCAATCCCAGGAGCGACGGATTTTCGATACTTTGAAGCGGAGGCGGTTGCGGATTCGGCAGATTTCTCCCAATACGTCGAAAAGGAACTCCCGGATGAACCCGTCTTCAATGGCTACCTCTGGAAATTCAACAATACACCATTTGAAGGCGAACGCATGGGAATCGTAACTTATCGAACCCCGGGGAAACTCCACGTTTGCCAACCCATTCGTATGAAAACCAATCCCAAACCCACCGAAGTCAATCCGGACCTGGGGGAAATCATGGAAAATGGGACTACGCCCAGCTTCCGTTGGGAGGATGGAGACATCCAGGAGAATGTCATTTACTTTCAGGTCATCTCAGATCTGGCAGGCAATCTCATTTCCGGCACCTACACCATCGAAAAGAATTTCACTTTTTATGAGCTGGATAATGTGGTGTTCAACATCACCAATCCCAACCTTACGCCTGCCTTGGCACCCAACCAAACCTATCGCTTCACCATGATGGGGGTCAGCGAAGACAATTGGGTGAATTTGGTGATCGAAAAGGAGTTTTCGACGGAGTGAGGCGATTGATCTTTTCCATTCAATGCTGCAACAAATAAGGACTCAACTGCCTGGATACTTCCTCTTCCAGAATACCTACCTGCACCCCAATGCCAGAAGCTTCCAAAATCTCCATGCCTTTGCCGTTATTCTTTTCGTGGGGATCGATCATGCCGACATAGACGGCTTTGCAGGATGTCCCAGTGATGGTTCTGGCACAGGAAGGGGTTCGCCCATGAAAAGAGCAGGGTTCCAGGGTAACGAACATCACGTACTCTTCCACCCCCTTTGGCAAGTTGTTGAGCGCCATGATTTCTGCATGGGGCTTGCCGGGTTCATTGGTATGGCCGCGGGCAATGATTTCGTTGTCTTTGACGATGACACATCCCACCGGAGGATTTGGAAAGCATTTGGGGATGGCTTTTTGGCCTTCCTTGATGGCTTCTGCCATGAATGCTTCCTGCTCTTGAATGGTCATTTGCTTGAATTCGCTTATTTCTTATGGATCAAACGTAGAGGAGTTTGGAGGGTTTCTATCAAGGATGAAATGCTGAGAGCAGCAGTTTTTTTCCTCGTTAGGGAGAGCTCGAATACGTAGCCATTCGATCCCGCTTCTGTTTTCTGCTTGTCGCCAAAAAGAAGCCCCCTCGATTTGACGGAAAGGCTTATCGAGGGGGACGGATGCTTGATGCTAGCAAGCAGTTACTCCTTGCTGATCTTCTGAATCCAAGCCGCAGTTTCGGTTCGGGCCTGGAGCAGATACACTCCGCTAGGTAGGCTTTCTAAAGAGATCATATTCGCCTGTCCGCGTACACCCGTAGTCTCCTGCAAGAGTTTTCCCTGGAGATCCATGATCCGGTAGGTGATGGTTTCATTGGTGTTACCAAGCCACTCTACTCTGAGCTGATCCCTGACCGGGACTGGCCCAACTTTGATGTCTGCCAAGGGAGAAAGAGAACCTTCCAGGCTGGTGGTCGGGTTGAAGTCTAGGAAGATGGCGGCCGAATCAATGACCACTTCCACCTGAATAGAATCCTCTCCGGCAGGAAAGCTGAAGTTGATGGCGGTGGCGCTGTCCATGGGTAAGCCTGGTACGTCCACCAGTAGGTCGTAGGAAGAGCCCGCTTCCAGACCAGTCAAGCTAAATCCTCCGGTACTATCGGTGCGCTTATAATCAAGCTGATTGGTCGTTCCTGCGGGACTCAGGTACATCGGAACTGCAACGGCTGGCTTTCTAGTAGAGGCGATACGTTCTCCCCTCCCTGGCCTGCGATAAGCAATGCCGTACATAACTGGGAAGACGCCGATAGGCTTGCTTCCCTGGCGCACAAATACATCTTCGAGCAGGGTGTCTCCCAGCAACGTTAGTTCACTTTTGACCTGATAGCTGACCTGTCGCTGAATGGGGTCCGCAACATAATATCCATCCAGCAGGGAATCGGTTTCTGGTACCACTTTGAGGTAATAATTCCGCAAAGGCAGGCCCGAAAAGCTAAACTCTCCATCGGAATTGATCGTCGCCTGCGCAGTGGTAT
>JBCCCJ010000581.1:0-4658 GCA_039033615.1 Bacteroidota bacterium | reverse complement strand
CCGTGGTACAGTTGAAGAAGTGGGGGGAAAACGTAGCCGCTCTGAATCAGCGTTTGGAAAATGGAGAAAACAAAATCAAATCCCTCCAAGAAGAGATTCAACAACTCAAACAGCAGAGCCATTCGCAGGAATCCAACATTCAACAACTGCGAGAAAATCAGCCTTTGCTAGATCGGCTGCTGCCCATTCGGGATTGGTTTGACAAACAAACTACCCTGGCTCTGAATCTGGAAAAAGCAAAACGGGAGCGAACGGACCTCCAACAGCAGCACATTCAACTGCAGCGCCAGCAGCAGCAATTGTTGAGCGGTACTTCATTGGATATTTCTCAAGCAGATTTGCCGATCAATCAATTGATTGACCTACTTTCCCAACGACAACAATCGGTGGAGCAAGACCTCACTCATCAACGCCACCATTTCCATCGGGTTCAAGCCCAACAAGAACTCCAACGCTTCGCCAATGAACTGGTCAGCGGCGAACCTTGTCCGTTGTGTGGATCAGAGCATCATCCAGAACCGATGTCCACTGACGACCTGACCGATCAGCGCATCCAATTGGAAGATCAGATCCAGCAATTGACATCCGCCCAGCAAAAGAATGCTCAAGCCCTGGCAAAACTGGAAGCAATCGGCGGGCAACAGCAGCAATTGTCGGTACAATTGGAAAAGCGGAACCAGGAAGTCCAGGACGCTCAGGCGCAAGTAGATGAGCATCAACAAGCCTTTCGCTGGGGGGAGGGATATTCCGAAGAAAAAGTTCAGGCCGATATTCGGGGGATCAGCCTCACCAGTCGCCAAATCGAGGTATTGGTTAAGGAAAAGGAGGCACTGGAAAAAACCCTGACCGACAAGGAAAAAACCTTGAATACCTATCGGGATGCCTTGGCCAAATTACAGCAGCAACAACAGCAAGAGGCCATCCAATTTGAGGCGGGCAAGAAAGCCCTTCGCTATGTGAAGTTTGAGTCTCACCTCAACGAGTCTGATGCCTCCATCGAAGAGTTGGCGCTGGAATATGAAAGCCAGTATCGCAGCATTGAAACCCTGTACCAGCAAGGGGAGGCCCAGATTCGCAAATTGCGAAGTACGCTGGACGCTTTGCAAGGAGAAATCAAAAGTCTGGGAGAGCGAGAAAAAGAATTGCATAAGCGGCTCGCAACTCAAAACCAAGCGCTGGACATTCGCTTAATCGAAAGCCCTTTCGATAGTCTCAAGGAAATCGAGCAAGTACTGGGTCAGGTACTCGACCTAGAGCGGGAAAAACAACAAACCCGGGAGTTTCACCAACATCTACATACCACCGAAGTTTCCATCAAAACCCTTCAAGCCAAGACGGAAGGCAAACGTTTTGATGAAGCTGGTTTTTCAGAGTTAAAAACGCTGATCACGAATCTCGAACAACAGGCTGCAGAACTCATGGTCGAGCATGGCAGCCTCCAACGAGAAATCGAACGCTTGCAGGCTGACCTGAAACACAAGCAGGAATTGGCCAATACGCGCAAGCAATTGCAAGATCGGATCGACAACCTTGGCGTCTTGCGGAAGATGTTTCACCGGAGTGGGTTTGTGAATTTCGTCTCGACCATTTATCTGGAAAATCTCTGTCGGGCGGCCAATGAACGCTTTCAGCGCCTGACCCGTGGATCACTGAGTTTGGAAACCACTGCTAGTAACAGCTTTCAGGTGCGCGACTTCCTAAATGACGGCCAATTGCGCTCGGTCAAAACCTTGTCCGGTGGGCAGACCTTCCAGGCGAGTTTGTCCCTGGCCCTCGCCCTCGCCGATCAGGTGCAACAGCAAGCCAAAAATCCTCAAAACTTCTTCTTTCTGGACGAAGGCTTTGGTTCGCAAGACAAAGATTCTCTCCAGGTCATTTTCCAAACCCTCAAATCCCTCCGCAAAGAAAACCGCATCGTCGGGGTCATTTCCCACGTCGAAGAATTGCAGCAAGAAATCGACGCTCATCTGCGCATCAGCAATGATCCCCAGACGGGAAGCCAAATCGAGGGGAGTTGGGAGTGAAGCTGCTCTCCCGGATTTGTAATCCGGGAGGCCAAAGTAGCAGAGTTGGTAACTCGCGATCCCCTAGAGTTGCAAACACCTATCAACAAGAGCCTTTATTTTAGGTTTCAACATTCCCCTTGGATATGACAAGTAGAAAGGAGCCACGAATTAACGAATTAGCACAGAAGGTTCCTGTAGCACTCCATTCGCGCTATTCGCCAAGGAAAAAAACCAAACTCATGGCGCAGCGAATTTCCACGAAACCTGGACTGGGGAGAGAGAAATTCGGATACTTCCGACCTTGCTCAGTACAGGTTCGTGGTAAACAATCGAATTTTTACAAAACACTGAAAACCAGTATTTTATAAAAATTTATCATAAGTAGCATCTACAAAATGCAATTTCACGCCGCCTCTGAACCCTGATCCTTGCGCCTTGACCCCTGATTTCCTTACTCCATCCAATCCCGCAACCATTCAAATTTTCCCGCCTCATTCCGCTCAAACACCCAGCAGCCACTGCCATTCGTGATTAGCAAATAGGGAGCTTGGAGGGTGTGGTTGTAACGTGCGATCTGGAAAAAGACCGATTCATGGAGCGCTATGTCCGGGGATTTGCATTCACAAAGCATCCAGGGCTGACCGTGTTTGTCATACACCACCACGTCAAATCTGCGCCGGGAATCCAGGTAGCGAACCTCCTTTTCCACCGACATCAATCCTTTGGGGTACCCCTTTGCCTCTATCAGATAGTGAATCAACAATTGGCGGACGTATTCTTCCTTTTGCAACACCAACCACTTCCGACGAATGATGCCCCAAATCTGAGGCGTACCATCTCGGTGTTCTATCTTCAGAGGATAATCGGGAAAAATCAGGTCCATTGGTTGGTTCGTGGGTTGGTTGATTGGTTGATTGGTTGATTGGTTGATTGGTTGATTGGTTAGGTGATTTGCAAAAAACGTCTGACTTCTGACAGGGAACCGATCTGACCTCTGACCTCTCTTTGGTTGATTGGTTAGGTGATTTGCAATAAACGTCAGGGGGGGTATCCCAAAATGTCGCAAGTGCTTATATGAAGCCACTGGTTTTTTGCCACGAATGCACGAATTTTTCCTCCCAAGCCCTCGATTCGTTGAAATTCGCTGCGCAATGGTATCGAATGCTTTTTGGGGCGATTAGCACAAATTCTAATCATCTACCTCTGCCTTTAATTCGTTTTCATTCGTGGCTCATTTTTTCACCTTACAGATTCACTGAAAATAGCTGCAATTGAAAAGAATATCCAAGCCGACAAAATGGGATACACCCTCTGACAGGGAACCGTTCTGACATCTGACCTCTCTTTGGTTGATTGGTTAGATGATTTGCAAAAAACGTCTGACTTCTGACAGGGAACCGATCTGACCTCTGACCCCTCTTTGGTTGATTGGTTAGGTGATTTGCAAAAAACGTCTGACTTCTGACAGGGAACCGTTCTGACATCTGTCTTCTTTTAAAAAAAGTCTGACCTCTCTTCACAGCTCCTTCACATACACCAGGTCGTATTCCAGCAATTCTTCGGTCATTCGGAAGGGATGCTTGCCTCGGTGTTCGAAGCCCCATTTTTCATAAAATCGGAGCGCCCGATGATTGTATTCCCAGACTCCGAGCCAAAGATAAGGGAATCTACTTTCCTTCGCGATTTGCAAAGCCAGCTCCATCAGTTTGGGTCCAATCCCTTTTCCGAGAAATTCCGGCAACACATACAGGCGCTTGATTTCCAATGCCTCCAATCCCTGAATAGCTTCAGGTTGGTAATTGGTCCGGGTTTGAAGATAGCCTGCCCATATATCGTCCACTTTTGCGATCCAGATCTGACTGAATTCATCTTTGAGTTCTGCAGTCAGGTTCTCAACAGAATAGGCAGTACCCATATATTCCGTCAGCACTTCTTCTGCATAATGGTGATCAAAAGCGGCCAGAAAAGAGGCTGCTGCCAGTTTTTGCCATTGATCGACTTCAGTGAGTTGGGGCTGATATAAGGAAATCATTTCAGAGAATACAGATTCACTTCGCAAATTACGGATTCCTCTCCATAACTTGAAGATATCCGTCTCAGGATCAACAAACGACCGATTCTGGAGGCTACACAATGGTCAGGAATGGTTGTATTAAAAAATACAGAAATACCCAAAAAATTAGTACCTTACCCAAAAAACATAGCTGAAAGATTAGTATGCAACTTGTAGAACTTCCCAAAAACCAAATCGGGCAAATTGACTGGCAATCCTCCCTGATTTTGTCTGGGGATGTAAGAGAAGTTATCCATCAACTGCCGGATGACTTTTATGCCAGTTGTATTACGAGCCCTCCCTACTGGGGGATGAGAGATTATGGGTATGATAAACAAATAGGTGCCGAAGAATTATTGGAAGAATACATTCAAAGCCTTGTTGACATCTTCCGGTTGATAAGAAATAAATTACGTGATAATGGAACTTTATGGCTGAACCTTGGAGATTCCTACACCAGTGGAAATAGAAGATGGAGAGACCCAGACAAGAAAAATCCTGCTAGAGGAATGAGTTACCGCCCTCCCACTCCCGAAGGATTGAAACCCAAAGAACTGATTGGAGTTCCTTGGAGAGTAGCACTAGCCCTTCAAACTGAT
>JBCCCJ010000580.1:0-4662 GCA_039033615.1 Bacteroidota bacterium | reverse complement strand
TTTGGGCAACTCCTCCTTCCCCAACACCCCCACTTCCTCGGACCAGGCTTCGTACTGAGCCGCCATTTGCTGTACCCGCTTGGGGTATTGATCCGCCAGGTTGCGAAGTTCGCTGGGGTCATCGTCCAAGTGATACAGCTCCCATTGGTCGGAGCGGCCCTGCTCGGGCAGGCGGTAGGCAGAGACCAGTTTCCACGGTCCGTCTCGCATGGCACGATTGAATTGATGTTCCCAAAAGAGGGCTTGTTCCCGCTCTTGCTTGGCGCCTTCCCAACTGGGCCAGAGCGATTGACCAGGCAAGGGAACGGTCGATTGTCCATCGAAGGTAGCTGGGTGGCTCGCTCCGCTCACGGCCAGAAGGGAGGGCATCAGGTCGATGATATGTCCCACGCTCTGCTGTTGCACGGTCCCAGCTGGAATCTGGTCCGGCCAATGAGCGATGAAGGGGGTTTTCATGCCTCCTTCGTGCAAAAAGGACTTGAACAAACGATAGGGAACATTGCTGACATTGGCCCAAGGCAATTCGTAGGCGGGGAAGGATTGCGGCCCACCAGCTTCCCCTTCGTTGGGATACACAATCCACGGCCCAAGGGGATCTTCCTGGCAGGCGCCATTATCGCTGAGAAACAGAATCAAGGTGTTGTCCCATTGTTCCTGGGCTTTCAAGGCCGAAAACACTTTGCCTACTTCCAGATCCAGTCGATGCATCACCGCAGCGTACAACTCCATTTTTTCGGACCACGCTTCCTGAGCCGAATCATCCAAACTTTCCCAGGCCGGAATGCTGGGATACATGGGACTCAAGGTCGCTGTCTTCGCCAAGACCCCCAATTCCTGCATTCGCTCAAACCTCGCAGCGCGGATGGCTTCCCAACCCTGATCGTAGGCTCCAGCGTATAGGTCCCGGTCCTCCGGGCGCACATGCAAGGGCCAGTGGGGAGCATTATAGGCTAAATACATGAAAAAAGGCTGCTCTTTGTCATGTTTTCGTAGCATGGAGATCGCCGTGTCGGAAAAGGTGGTGGTCGCAAAAAAATCCGCTGGGGTCTGATACGACTCTCCATCATAGCGAATCTCCAGGGTATCTTGATTCCTTGCCCAAGGCCAGGCGTTGAAATAACTCATGGCACCTTCGATCAGGCTGAGGCTGCGCTGAAAGCCCCGATTTTCTGGCCAAGACGCTGCCTCATTTCCGACGTGCCATTTGCCCACATGATAGGTTGCATAACCTTGAGGTTGGAGTACTTCCGCTAGATTTGGGGTGTGGGGATGAATGCGCCCTCGATAGCTAGGGACTCCTCTATCCTGGTTTTGATGGCCCATGCCAGCCTGATGGGGATACAAGCCCGTCAGCAAAGA
This sequence comes from Bacteroidota bacterium, assembly GCA_039033615.1. GTDB lineage: Bacteria > Bacteroidota > Bacteroidia > J057 > J057 > JBCCCJ01. The sequence goes on along the minus strand of JBCCCJ010000580.1, from coordinate 3,303 downwards.
AGCTCGGGTCGGACAGCAGCGAGCGGCATTATAAAACTGGGTCATGCGCATGCCACCTGCTGCCAGGGCATCTAGGTTGGGTGTGGTGATTTCTCCACCGTAACATCCAAGGTCAGAATAGCCCATGTCATCTACCAGGATGAGCAGGATGTTGGGGGGAGGACTCTCTGGTGTTGATGGCTGACAACTCAGCAAACAACAGCCAAGGAACAGGGCATTAATCCAAATGTATTTCATGTCGGGTTTGCTTGAGGGGAAGAAGGTGTTGCTGCCAATGGAGTTCGCCAGAAAGCCCCGGTGGCAGCAAAATCTGGCCTTTCAGGCGATTGCCCTGGGCGCTGAGATCTACCAGGATGTCGCCTTTGGGATGGGGAAAAGTTGCTTTCAGGGCTTGGCCGTCTTGCAAGGCGGGAGCGATGTGTACTGCTTCAAAAGCCGGAGCGCTCGGAGCGATCCCGGCCCATAGGGTGTAGAGGTGATAATTGGGACTGGCCCCCCAGGCGTGACATTCCGAGCGGCTTTCGAGTCCGGTTTCCGGCCAGGTGGTGACGCCCGCCCGAATCATTTCTTTCCAGACTCCCAGGTGTTCGGGGTATTGCTGAGCCAGCCCGGCTTTTTTGAGGGCTTCGAATTGGTAGAACAACCAATAAATGGTCGGGCGCGTCATTTCTCCCTCATAATTCAATACTTTTCCTATAACAGATTGAGCGGAATCTCCCTGTATCACTTCCGTCAAGATCGCCAAATGATTGGTATGGGCAGAGAGGCGATCTCCCTCCGGCGTGTCAGAAAACAGTCCCATATCTGCCTGCCAATAGGTGTGTTGAATGACAGCTTTGAGCCGTTGGGCATGCTGCTGATAGCGCTGCTGAAAATAGGGCTCGCCTGCATAGGCTTCGAGCTCGGCGGCCCATTGTAGAGCCATCAGCATATGCAGGTCTACCAGGGCGGCGTAGTCATTCTCTCCGAAAGGTGCTTCCCCCCGCTTGAAGGCCCAATCAACGAAATTGTGATAATCGGGTCGCCGAATGCTGCCGTCTGATCGTTGGAGCCTTTCGAAGTAGGCCAAAACGCTCCGCATAACCGGAAGATGCTGCTGGATGAACGCACGATTGCCAAAGAACAAATGGTAATCGTGCAGCATCCCAATCCAATACAAGCTGTAGTTGGGGATGTAATAGCGAGAATTGGTGGGATAACGGGCTGAGAGAAACCCCTCGCTGTTGATGGACCAGGCAAATTGGTTGATGGCATTTTTGCCTAAGGCTGAATCGCCGAATAAGACGTAGCTGACCAGGGCTTGCACCCGCGTATCACCGGGGAATTGACTCTCCTCATAATAGGGACAATCCATGAAGGTCTCATGCGCATTCAAGCGCAAGGTTCGCTCCCCGATGGCGAGCATTTGCTGCAAGGTATCTCCCAGGGGACCGAGTCCTGTCATTTCCAGACTTGCCCGATTCTCAAAGGGGAAAGTGGCAAATTCGCTGTCAAATTGCTCAATCTCCAGGGCTTCTTCCTGGGTTTCAATGCTCAACTCAAGGTAGCGAAAGCCCCGCCAATGTAGAGGCCGATAGGTCCGGTCATCGCCTCCATCAGCGATGAATTGGTCTGAGTAGCCATAGAAGTTCTTGCCTTCGATCTCGCCCCGGTGTCCTTTTTTCCGACTCTTGATGTCTCCGAATACGGGGGCTTCCACATACTTGATCTGACAGGTTGTACCCGCTCCTCCGTTGATGGTCAGGCGAGGAAAGGCCGTGGTCGTCGCCCCCTGATCAAAAATGATTCGCGCTTGGGTGTGTGGGGGAATCTGAATAGGAGTTCCTTGGTCTAGAAATTGGGTGGGGAGGGGAATGCCTTCGGCTAATCGGATGCTGGTAAACTGCTGTGGAGTCAAGCGCTCCTGAGGCAAATGCCGGGGCGTCAACTTCCAGCGGCTGGCCCAGATGCAGGTTTTGGCAAAGGCGTTTTCTACCACCCGCGCCTCCTGCCAGTTCGAATCATCAAAATCGACTGTTTCCCACCCCCACAAATAGAGCCGCCCATCTACCTGTTCTCGCGCTCCCCCACCATAATAGCCACGGACTTGGGTGCCATCTACCCAATTGGGAGAATATGCAGTTTCCTGGATGGCTTTCCAGCCCTTGGGGGTGTTCAAATGGCGAAAACGGCGATCGTCTGCTGCCAGGAGAAAGGCCGTTTGGACACTCATTTGCGCATCAGGTGGGCGCGAACCATAGTTGAGTACCTCGGCAGCGATCACGTTTTTTCCCACCCTCAACCATGGACGGAGGTCGGTAGATTCGTAGTACCAATGATCCAAATCCCCCCGCAAGGGTCCGGTGGTGATTCGCTCCCCATTGACGTAGAGATGATAGCGATTGTCTCCGCTGCTGTGCACCACCAGGCTTTCTGGCAGGCTGTCGAGTTCAAAAACCTTGCGAAAGCGCTGGACCCCATATTCTTTGTATTGCCCCTCACTGGCGGCAATCCATTTGGCAGGCCAGACCTGAGTCAAATCCTCTGGTTGGGCAGATAGACCTAGGATTCCCATCCAACTGCATAGTAAGAAGACGCTAAGCTGTCTCATCAGGAACGATTTATAGCTAAAGAGTCGACTGATGCTGGAATCTACCAAAGCTACCTATGGGACTTTACTTGACTACCAATTTGCTTGCGTTTTTCCACATGCTACTAGACATTTCTCGAATGAGCTTTGAATCGATGTTGACCAAATTTGACGTCGCCTTTCCCGCAAGCGGGATTTCGCAAGCTCAACTGGGACCGACTTTTTTGTCGGCAAACAAGTCGGCAAAAAACCGCCGAAGCCCCATGCAACCCACTAGCCGCCCCAGCACCTCGGGCTTCGTGGCCAACCCGCCCTTGTGGTGAGGACTGCGTCCCTAACACATTCGTGAGACTTTTGTCTAGTAGTATGGGTTTTCCACATACCTAGCCACCCTTAGCAGGAAGGGTAGCCTAGGGAAGAGAAAGCATCAATTCGCTGGAAGTCGCTAGCCCTCTATGGTCCATCAAAAACGCAAAACCATACCGAAACGGGGCATCAGGTTTGGGAAACATGACCTTTCCAGCTTCGATCTTCCCCGAAACCTTTTGCCAGATTCGCTCTTTGTTGGAACTGAGAGTATCGTTGCTGAAGTGAAAGGTCGCCCAACGCGGCTGCACGGGGCTTTGGTAGGAATACACCAGTTGACTGTCTGATACGCTGACAGGGCCTAGGGTTGGGAGCGGAAATCCATTCCCTAGGTGAAAGTCAAAAAAAGCCTGAATTTCAGGCGGTTC
>JBCCCJ010000579.1:0-4663 GCA_039033615.1 Bacteroidota bacterium | reverse complement strand
AGCAGAGGAAAGGGAAATCGGTTGTTGAGCTTGCCCCAAAGAGAAGCACAGGCACCCAAGAATCACTAGGCTGAAAGTTACTTTGCTAACCATATAGGCTGAAAATGGGGGGGGGGGAATTTAGGACATTTCATGGTATAAGCTATTTGAAAAGATGAGAAATTGGAAGAAGGTAGGAAAATTATGGCGGATCAGTGACAAGAAAAGAGGAAGATTTTTGTCAAGCTTTTCTTTGGTGGAGCAGCTTGGAGAGTTCGTAGATTTTGCTCTTCATCCTCAAGGTTTCAAACCCGCGTTGCCTCACGCCTCCGTCAACGATCCCGCTTCTCTTTTGCCCCCTTCATCCAAAGTCCTATTTTTGTCTGAACACCAACAACCCACCCCTCATGCGAAGAATCAGAAATCGGGTGTACCAACTCCTCACGGTTTCAGAAAACGGCCTCAAAGATTTCAGTGGGAAATTCGATGCCTTTTTGATGACGGTCATCGTGCTGAATGTAGCGGCCATCATCCTGGAGTCGGTACAGGAAATATACCTCGCCTACAAGGGCTGGTTTGTGGCCTTTGAGCTGTTTTCGGTGATATTCTTCTCGATTGAGTACGTAGCCAGGGTCTGGTCCATCACCGCAGATGCCAATTATGCCCATCCGATCAAAGGGAGGATCAAATTCATCTTCAGTGGCATGGCCCTGGTGGATTTGTTCGCGATTCTGCCATTCTATTTGGGGGTGTTGGGATTTGACCTTCGTTTCATTCGAATCCTGCGAATTTTCCGTCTGTTTCGGATGTTCAAGATTGTCCGCTACGTGTCGGCCTTGCGGATCATCACCAATGTTTTCCGTCAAAAGCGAGAAGAACTGGTCATCAGTTTGGTGTTCATCCTATTCATCCTGCTGATCGTTTCCTGCCTGATGTTTTATGTGGAAAAGGACGTTCCTGGCACTCAATTCACCTCTATTCCGGCTACCATGTGGTGGGGAGTGGCCACCTTGACCACGGTTGGCTATGGGGACATTTATCCGGTGACGCCGATGGGACGGTTCTTTGGAGGAGTGATTGCCATCCTGGGAATCGGCCTGTTTGCCTTGCCAACCGGGATCTTGGCAGCAGGCTGTGCCGATGAGATCAGCCAGCGACGCGCCAAAGAAGCAGAGGAAGAAGAAACGGACGAAGGGATATGTCCGCATTGTGGTCGACCGATCCTGGCTCATGCGAGTGATCATGGCTCCGAAATAGAAAAAGGCGAAGAAACCCCCAACTTCTGATGGCCAAAGCATCCTTCATCCGTCGCTTGATTCGCTGGAGCCTTCGCTTTCTGCTAGGACTGCTGGGAATGATCGCATTGTATTTTCTGGCCGCTTGGATTGGGAGCAAGATTCATCTCAATGAACTTCCCTCGGGAGATATTCCCATCCAATTGGTGAGCAATGGGGTGCACGTGGACGTGGTATTTCCCTTGGATCACCCCGAAAGCACCTGGCGAACGTTCTTCGGCGATCCCGATTGGATGAAGCCAAGCACTCGATACGTGGCCATCGGTTGGGGAGAACGCAGTTTTTACCTGAATACCCCCAACTGGAGCGATCTGACGGTAGGAACGGCCTTGCATGCGACCCTTTGGCCCAGTCCGACGGCCTTTCACCTCACGCCCTTGCGTGGAAAATTACGGTCCAGTCCACAGGTACGCACCCTCATGGTTTCAGCCGAGCAGCATCGGCAATTGGTTGAGGCTTTCCAACAAGCCTTTTCTCAGCCTGAACAAGCCATTCCCGATGCGAGTTATACCGGGAAAGATCGCTTCTACGAGGCCCATGGTGCCTATCACCTCTTCATGACCTGCAACGAATGGATCAATCAGCGAATGAAAGATGCAGATCTGCCAGCAGTAGGTTGGGCCCCTTTCGATTGGGGATTGATGGCTCGCTTTCCAGAGGATTGATTTTTTTCCAACAGCCCGCATTTTGTCCTCCAAAAACCTGTATTTTTGTTCGTTCTGCATAGAAATTGGATATGGCGAGATCCTGGAAACAGCTTAAGCGAATAGAGAAAGTCATCCTCATTGGGTTTGCCAATTGTCTCATCATTTTGGGAGGCTTTTGGTGGCTGGACAAAAAGCCCAATCGCGACTTTTATGTACCCAAAGGCTATGACGGCTGGATCAGCATCGAATACCAGGTAGCAGACGCCCCAGAGTTGTCCCTGTTAGATGGCGTACAGCAGATTTCCATCAATGATTCTGGATACGCGTACACCAGCAGCAGCCTGGAAGTAGGCTGGCGACGAGACCGCTATTTTTGGGTGGAGGGCAATGACACTACGCAGATCCCCAAAGTGGAAGAAGGAGTAGAGGGGCCGGAAATCTATTTGCACCACCATGCCTATTTCGCCCGCAATCACCTGGAACTGCTGAAACAATTGCCAGCAGGAGCAGATACCATTCTGGAAGACAATACTCGCCTGGAGAGAGGGATAGATGGTCGCGCTACCTATACCACAGGCGACAAAATTTTGGAATATTTTTACGTGAGCAAGGACGCCCAAACCATCCTTTTCAACCCACCCCCACATCCGAAACACGAAGGGCTGGAATCCACCGAAGATCGGCGGGTGGATTGAGCCGATGAACCCCATCAGTTCCTTGATCTCTGAACCCTGTTTCCTGAAATCTGATCCCTGTCCCAAACCTCTACTTGCATGCTTGATTTTTCTGATACTCGATTAGCTTTTCAGGCCAAAAGCGATCAAGAACTCCGGCATACCTTTCGCCTGATGAGATTGATCGATTCTCCTTTTTTGACAAAGGTGGGACCTCCCATTCTGAATGCGGCCTTCAAGATCAACCTGCCAATCCAAGGCCTGGTCAAAAAAACCTTGTACGGGCAATTTTGTGCTGGGGAGGATTTGGAGGCTTCCACCCAAACCACGCAGGCACTTTTCGATTATGGGGTGCGCACCATTCTTGACTATGCGGTGGAAGGCGAAAAGACCGAAGCAGGTTTCGATGCGACCTTGAAAGAAATGCTGGCCACCTTGCGACATGGCAAGACCCATGAAGCCGTAGCCTTTACTGCCTGTAAATTGACCGGCTTGGGAAACGTTGACCTCATGGCGAAAAAGCAGACCGGGAACCCGCTGAATGAAGAAGAACAAGCGGCTTTTCTGCGAATCAAGGACCGATTGCATCAAATGGGAAAACTGGCTCAGGAGCTGGGTACGCCCTTTTTCATAGATGCGGAAGAAAGTTGGATTCAGGATGTCATAGATGCGATTGCGGAGGAATTGATGGCTAAATACAACCAGGATCGCCCCATCGTGTACACCACCGTTCAACTGTATCGCCACGATCGACTGGAGTATCTGAGGGGGTTGATGCTGCGAAGTCGCGAACAGGGATATGTCTTGGGGGTAAAATTGGTCCGAGGCGCCTACATGGAAAAAGAAGCCGATCGGGCAGAAGAGAAGGGCTATCCCAATCCCATCCAACCGAACAAAGCAGCTACTGACCGGGACTATGATGCCGCCCTTCGACTGTGCATCGAACATCTGGATCGAGTGGCCGTGTGTGCAGGGACGCACAATGAAAGCAGCAGCCGATACCTCGCTCAATTGATGCGAGAACGCGGGGTGTCTGCCAATCACCCTCATATCTGGTTTGCTCAATTATTGGGCATGTCAGACCATATCTCCTTCAATCTCGCTCACAATGGGTACAACACCGCCAAGTACCTGCCCTATGGCCCAGTCAAGGCTGTGATGCCTTATCTGATCCGGCGGGCAGAAGAAAATACCTCGATTGCGGGGCAGGCTAGCCGGGAGGTAGATTTGCTGACTCGGGAAGTGAAACGTCGCCGCCAAAGTCTCTAGGCCATGCTAGAGGGGCCATTCCGGAAGATCATTCACGTGGATATGGATGCATTTTATGCCTCCATTGAGCAACGAGATGCCCCCGAACTCCAAGGCAAGCCTGTTGCGGTGGGTGGCTCTCAACTGCGGGGCGTCGTCGCTGCTGCGAGCTATGAAGCTCGTCGGTTTGGCGTCCGGTCGGCCATGCCTTCGGTTACGGCGGCGCGGCTTTGTCCGGAGTTGACCTTTGTGCGGCCCCGCTTTGATCACTATCGGGAGATCTCCCGTCAGATTCAGGCCGTTTTTTTTGAATACACCGATTTGGTCGAACCCCTCTCCTTGGATGAGGCATTTTTGGACGTCACCGAAAACAAACAAGGTCTGACCTCCGCCACGCAGATCGCCCGCCAAATACGGACTCGCATCAAAGAAGAAACCAATCTCACTGCTTCGGCTGGCATCTCTATCAATAAGTTTCTCGCCAAACTCGCCTCGGACATTCACAAGCCGGATGGGCTCACTTTGATTCCGCCAGATCGGGCGTTGTCCTTTTTGGAGAAATTGAAGATTGAGAAATTCTTCGGGATTGGTGCCAAAACCGCGGAGAAGATGCGGCGCCTTGGGATTCACAACGGCAAAGACCTCAAGGCGTGTAACGAAATCATGTTGGCTCGCCATTTTGGGAAGTCAGGTCGCCATTTTTTTCGCATGGTGCGGGCGGATGATGATCGGCCCGTCAAGCCGGATCGTCAGCGGAAATCTGCATCACCCTCACCTGGAAGCAACAGCCCGGGGCCGCGACCTATCGGCTGAAGGTATT
>JBCCCJ010000578.1:0-4678 GCA_039033615.1 Bacteroidota bacterium | reverse complement strand
CTGGCACTATACCGAGGGCCAACCCTGGCTGGTCAATGCACTCGCCTACGAAGCTACCTACAATCTGCCCCCCTATCAGGATCGAAGCCAACCTATTTCTCTGGAAGCCTTCCGCCAAGCAAAAGAGCAACTCATCCTCCGACGAGATACTCACCTCGATCAGTTGATCGACAAGTTGCAGGAAGAGCGGGTACAACGCATCATCCAACCGCTGCTACTCAGTCAAGAGCAGACCCAAGAACTGCCTGAAAATGACCTCCAATATGTCATCGACTTAGGCTTAGTTAGCATAGGTTCCCAAAAAAATATCCAGATCAGCAACGCAATTTACCGAGAGGTAATCCCCCGAGAACTGGTACATACCACCCAGTTGACGCTTACCCAGCAACCCCAAGGATACCTCCAGCCCGATGGCTCGCTGAACATGCCCAAGTTGCTCCAGGCCTTTCAGGATTTTTTCCGTCAGCACTCGGAGCACTGGATCGAGCGGTTTTCTTATAAGGAGGCTGGCCCCCAACTCCTGCTTCAAGCTTTTTTGCAGCGCATTGTGAATGGTGGCGGCAGAATTGAGCGGGAATATGGCCTCGGAAAAGGACGGACCGATCTCTTTATAGAGTTCTTTTATCAAGCAGATGAGCCTCAGCGTATCGTGTTAGAACTGAAACTCTTGCACGGCACTCTAGAGAATACCCTGGAACGAGGACTCCAACAAACTCAGGCTTATATGGACCGTTGTGGAACAAAAGAAGGGCATTTACTCCTCTTTGATCGAAGACCGGACCGAAGTTGGGAAGACAAAATCTGGCACCGGATGGAGCAGGGGATTCAGGTATGGGGGTGTTGAGTTTTTTTATCTGTGAAAGATCAAACGGTTCAAATAGCCGCTTTCGGAGGCTGCGCTACTTTTCATAACCATGAAGAAACTCTTATTTTTCTTTTCCCTACTGATCAGTTTGGGATGGGTTTCTTGTAATCCTTTTTCATCAAATACAGCAATACACCATCCCAATCCAGATACGCTGGCCTATCTGAGTGTGCCCTTCGATACCGTAGACGCATTTCTCAGTCTCAATATTCGTGAGAGTCAGTCCTTTCCTAAACTGCTTGAAAACGATTCTACGAAAGGATTATCCTCCAAGCTGGATACCTTGGAAGCAAGGTACGTTCCGTTTGCTTGTGATTGCCAAGACTGGTTTGATTATTCCCCCTATCAAGAAGCATTTCACCAACAATTCCCTGATTGGCAAGAGGAAGAGATTCATTTCCTTGATCATGAGTTGCATCAGCTATTTGGCTACTATCTAGAGCCCGCTTCACCGGAAATTGAGCTACCATGGGTTGCTGGCGTTACTGGCAACATTGTCCGATTCATTGGTCGAGAATATCAAGAGATCGGATACCCACAGAATCCGGGCTTCATTGACCCCGATCCCCCCAAAGGCAAGGTCTTTCGATATTATGCCTATGAAATCCAGCGCCCCTATCAGGTTTGGGCCCCTCGGGTATGGTCCCAAATAGATAGTATGGCTGTACCGAATAAATTGACCATAATGACTGATTTTCCGCAACCAAAATGAAATCTGCAATAGGAGAATTCGGAAAAAAACCCTCTTCCAGCACTATTGTAAATACCTCAACTTCTAGCCCTATGTCAACTTTCCATCCGGTTCTTTATCTTATCTGTAGTTTGTACTTGGGCATACTCCTTTGGGGTTGTAACCCTGGTACTGCTCAGAATACTTCCTCGACTCCTGCCACATACTCCAAACTCCTCTGGGCAGAAGAATTTGACTATGCTGGCCTACCCGACTCCACCAAATGGGACTACCGAATCGGCGGACATGGTTGGGGCAACAATGAAAAGCAGTACTATACCGACCGACTGGAAAATGCCCGGGTTGAGGATGGCAACCTCATCATTGCCGCAAAAAAAGAAAGCTATGAAGGTTCCGATTACACTTCAGCGGGGGTACTCACTTATGGCAAACAGGAATTTCTCTATGGCCGGATCGAAGTGCGAGCCAAATTGCCCTCGGCAGTAGGTACCTGGCCGGCGATCTGGTTGTTGGGAAACAGCATCCGCGAAGGGGGGCGCTGGCCCGACTGTGGGGAAATCGACATCATGGAAAACGTCGGCTTTGACCCCAATATCGTCCATGGCAATGTCCATACCAAGGCCTACCATCACTCCACCGGCACCAACAAAGGAGATCGGATCACCGTCGAGCAGCCCGATTCAGCCTTCCACACATATGCCGTCGAATGGCACAAAGACAAGATTGACTTCTTCGTCGATGATACCCAGTATTTCTCTTTCTCCAAAGAAAGCGACGATCCTGCCGTTTGGCCCTTTGACCAGCCACACTATCTCATCATCAACCTCGCCATTGGAGGCAATTGGGGAGGTCAACAAGGCATCAATGACGATGCTTTTCCTCACGAGTATTTCGTGGATTATGTGCGGTATTATGGGGAGTGAGGGGGGATTGCGGGAAAGACTGTTTATTCACTGCTATCCGCAAGAAGCTTGCTGAAAAACAAATCCAAGAGAAGTAAGGTTCCAGGGAAAGAATTCATTGCCCCATGATCAAAACCGAAAACTTCGACCAGATTCCCATAAATTCCCAAGAAGAACTGCGCGATTGGCTACTGGAAAACCATCGTTCTCAGGACAGTGTTTGGTTGGTGACGTTCAAGAAATCGGTGCCGGGGAAATATGTCTCCCGGGAGCAAGTACTGGATGAACTCTTGTGTTTTGGCTGGATCGACGGCATTCGCCGCAAGCTTGACGATCAGCGCACCATGCAACTGATCTCCCCCCGCAAAGTGCAGCATTGGGCCAAAACCTACAAAGATCGAGCAGCCAAACTCATAGAGGAAGAGCGAATGCATCCTTCCGGTCTGCAATCTATCGAAGATGCCAAAGCCTCGGGGCTCTGGAACTTCATGGACGATGTCGATCAATTGATTGTGCCAAAAGATCTCGCCGCAGCCCTAGCCAAGAGACCTGAGGCAAAACTCTTCTTCGACGCCATCAACGATTCCAGCAAACGCTTTGTCCTCCGTTGGCTCAAACTCGCCAAGACCGAGAAAACCCGCACCAAGCGCATCCAGAAGTTGGTGGAGTTATCAGCAAAAGGAGAGAAGTTGCCAGGAAGTTGATTGGAGAAGAGAGAAGCCAGAGGTCAGAAGTCAGATCGGCCCAATGCGGGCCTGTCAGAAGATAGAAGGAGAATCCTTTCTGACAGCAATGCGTTCTGACATCTGGAAATGATCTGAACTCTCTTACCATCCCATCTCCCCAAACGGCACCTCCACCTGATTGCGGATCGAATCATTGAGGTCGATGCTGAAAAGGGTAACCATTTGGGCGGTCCAATCTAGTTCGATCATGCCGAAATTGTATTCGGCGACGGCCTCCCCTAGCCTACGCTCATTGGGTTCGATCTGATCCCAATCCTGGTTGATGCCGCTGGCCGTAACGTCATAAATGGGGTAGCCCCCTTCGACTTCCTGCCGGGAAATTTCCCCCCAGTGCACGTCGCCGGAAATGAAGATTACCCCTTGGGCTTGTTTTTCTTTGATCAAGTCCAGCATGCGCTGACGCTCATGAGGGATATTGGTCCAACTCTCCCAGCCATTATAGCTGTGCGAAAATTGAATGCTGCTGGCGATGATCCGAATGTCAGCAGACTGCTCAAACTGTTCGGCCAACCACATCCATTGCGCCTCTCCCAAGACCGTAGAATCAGGGCTGGGATTGGGTCGATAGTCATTTTTGTGGAAGCCCTGCTCATCGTTGAGGAGTAGTTTGTCCCGAAAGCTGCGCGAGTCCAGGATGATGACCTGGAGGCGTTGTCCATCAGCTTCGAATAAATGACTGCCGTAAATGCCCGGATGCTCTCGGCGAGGAGAATGTTCCGGGACGCCCCAGAAACTCAGAAACATCTCTTTGGACTCCGCCTTTTTGGGATAATGCCGACCTGCATCATTGGCTCCGTAATCGTGATCATCCCAGGTGGACAGCGTTGGCATCGCGGCTCGAAGGGCCTGAAATTCGGGCTTGTCTGCCAATTGCTGATACTTGCTCTGCAAGACCGCCAAATCCTCGGTGTCTCCATAGATGTTGTCTCCCAGATAGAGGAACAAATCTGGTTCACGAGTGACCACATGATGCAGAACGGGCTGTGGCCGCGTTTGATCGGCGCAGGAACCAAAAGCGATTCGGGTGGGAAGTTGGTCAAGGTTCAGTTCTACGGTGGGAGAGCCAAAGCCATAGGGATCGAGGTGCTCAGTCCGCTTCTCCGGGTCAGGTTCTGATTGAGTTTGGGCACTTAGTTGGCAAGCCACAATCAAGAGCAAAAGGGACATCAAAACGGGGATACAGAAAGCTCGTCGGTGCATGATGGGAATTGGTTGATGAAAGTCAAAAGTAAGGGACATTCATTACCTTCAAGTTATCAAACCAGCAGGAGAAAAGAATGCTTCTCCCAGAGATCCCCCCCAACCTCTTCCCCCATGACCATAGACCGCACCGGCATCATCTTATACACCTTGGCTTATGAGGCTTGTATGGAGTTTTATGCTCACATTCTCGGCCTACCCATTTTATTCACAGGGGAGCAACTCACCTGTTTTGATTTTGGGGGTACCTATCTCATGGTTGAAGTGGACGATG
>JBCCCJ010000577.1:0-4681 GCA_039033615.1 Bacteroidota bacterium | reverse complement strand
CTATGATAGCTATGGGGATGCCCTCGCAGAGAATGGGAAATTGCCTCAGGCTTTGGAAAACTACCGAAAAGCGGTTCAGCGAGGTACCCAAACCAATCACCCGAATCTGTCAAGTTTTCGCGCAAATCTCGCCAACGCTGAGTCCCAAATGTTAGCCGAAAGTACGCAGACCTCGGAGGAAGCAGGCATCACCGCTACCTTGATGGACTACATAGAGGGAACCGCGCATGGAGAACCAGATCGCTTGAGAAAGGCCTTTCACCCAGCTTTTCACCTCTATACCGTAACTCCAGAGGGAAATTTGCGAATCCGAGAGGGAGAAGCCTATATCAACTTATTTCAAGTAGGAGAGAGACACGAGCGAGTCGGTCGGATTCTTTCCATTGATTACGAAAACGATGCTGCTGTTGCCAAGGTAGAAGTCGTTATGCCCAATGATCGAGTGTACATCGACTATTTTCTGTTGCTAAAGTATGAGGGCTCTTGGAAAATTGTCCATAAAAGCTACACCAAGCGTATGTGATACGTATTGCTCGCAGGGGAGGGGGAGGTCAAACTAAGCCAGACCTACCCCTTCATCATTTCTTTGATTCTCCCTTTGTACGATGCCAGGCAGGGCCAGCGGCGTTTGGTGGGCTTGATGAATATAAGGACTGTCATCTGCTGTCATGTTTTGCTAGTGGTGCCACATGACGTACTCCCGATCTGTACAAACATTTTTTCTGTTAAGCGCTTTTGGTAAGCAGGAAAGTGGTCAAGAGTTGGGCAAAGAGAAAAAGATCACCCATTGCATAAATCACGAGAAAAAAGCACATGAATCAAGCACTAGATAACAACATTGTGATCCTTGGAGCAGGCTTTGCGGGACTTGCTGCGGCGAAAGAACTGGAGGGCTTTGGGAACGTAAGCGTCATCTCGCCCAACGCCTCCTTCGAATTCTTCCCCAACATCCACGAACTGGTCTCTGGCTACAAACGACCGGAAGAGGTTCGGCTGGACGTCAGCGAAATTCTGGCCGGCAGACAACAGGTGTTTGTGCAGGAAAAAGCCGTGGACTTGGACCGCGAGCGTCAAGTCGTGATCACAGATTCTGGTGCATCCTATTCGTACGACTGCCTCATTGTGGCCATGGGCGGCGTAAACAACGATCGGGGCGTCCCGGGCGTGGACGAGCATGCCTTTTCCTTCAAATCTGCTGCGGACTGTTACGCGATTGGGCAAAGATTGGTGGAACTAGAGAATCAAAATTCGCCCTATTCCATCACGATTGTCGGGGGAGGGGTAGAAGGAGTAGAGGCTTTGGGAGAGGTGTTGCGGAAATACGGCGGAAGCCCCCATTTGTCTATCCAGATCGTGGAAGCAGAGGATCAATTCTTGCCCGGCATGTCCCGCGAAGTCCACCGAGAGATCCTCGAACTCTGTCAGGAGTTTTCGGTCTCGTTTCACTTTGGGCAAAGGGTCAGTGAGGTGAAACATCAGCAGGTACACCTCTCCACTGGAGAATCGCTAGCTTCTGATCTGACCATTTGGACTGGCGGGGTGAAATCTCATCCCCAACTGGAAGCCTGGGGCTTAGCGGAATCAGGTCAGTCGCCACCAGTCAATCGCTTTCTCCAAAGTACCCTCGATGCGCATATTTGGATCGTCGGGGATGCCGTAGATGTTACCGGAGGGGCCGAAAAACAAGCCTACCTGGCCCTGGAAATGGGGCAGGTGGTCAGCCAGAATGTTCGCGCGTTGTTGAAAAAAGGGCGCTTGACCGCCTACCAACCCAAAAGCCTGCCCTCCGTCTATTCCTTTGGCAACCTGAGCTGCTTCATCGTGTACAAGGACTTTGTGCTATCCGGACTGCCTTTCGCAGGCGTAAAAGAAGCCATTTACCAACTCAATATGGCCATGATTCAGGACATCTTTGGGCACCCGCTGCGCTTCGCCAGTACCCTGGATAGGGGCCTGAAAGGAGCCATTCGATCCCTGGATGCCTTCCTCGATTCTCCCCGCTCTTGGTTCGCCAAGTTCAGCATTGGCCTGTCGGTACCGGAAATTTTCGAAGATTGAGGAACAGAGACAGTGGGGGAAGGTTTTCTTTCGGGTGTATCGGGCCCTCCAACCTCTTCTTGCCTTTTTTCTATTGGCTGTGATCTTTGCGGAAAATTAGGAAGAAAACGGAGCGAATCAATGACCATCCCTTGTTGGGGAGTCATTACCTTCCAGTCTGCGAGTTAATTCTTCGATCAATTTGTCCTTTTCGTCCAAGGCTTTGTCCTTTTCGTCGAGGGCTTTCAGATATTCCTTCTCTTTGTCTTCAAACATGGCATTGACACTTCGCCACGCTTCTACTTCTTTCTCGATTTCTTTTCGGGTTTCCGGGTCGGTCCCACTGTGGTGCAAGATATCGGTCATGAGTTGCAAGTCTTCGGCTGTCACCGGATGGCTGTATTCCTTGATGACTTCGCTTTCATCGATGAAATTTGATTGCTCGAATACACTGAGCAACTGATCTAAGCGGGTCTTGTATCGGTCAGTGATCCGATTGACCTGTACCACATAGCTATCATGGGTCAGTTTTTCGATGAACTCACTTCGCTTGGGTACGATTTCATCCCGAACCATATCTCGGTATTGGCGCTCTACGTGGATACATTCGCTGGTGATTTCGGGGATGTTGAAGCCCAAAATATAGATCGTGGTGATCGGGAGGATTTCTTTTTCACCAGCGACGAGGTCTTCCTTTTTGTATTGTTCGGCCAAATAATTCCGAAAACGCATCAAGTCAATTCGGTTCTTCGCTTTTTGGATCTCGATCAAAATCTTTTTGGTGCTGCCGTCTTCGAGCAAGATAAAAGCCACAAAATCTAGCCGATAGACCGCGATTCCGGCCAAGGTGTTGGTATAGGTAAATTCTCTTGGCTTGAATTCAACCGATGCTACGGATTGGTTCAACAACGTACTGATGAAAAATTTCGCCACCCGATCATTTTCCATCAAGCGTTTGAAAACTACGTCATAAATCGGATTGGCGATGAGCATGTTGAAGCTGTTGATCTAGAATCGAAGATACAACTTATTCGGCTGATTTGAGCAGGTTCCCTTTCTTCTTACCCAATTTCTACTTTTAGCTCGGGTCCAAAAAATAGCATCTGCCACCACTTCGTGGGATAGGGACTCTCAGCAGTGCGCTCCAAGACCGTCGGGCAACAAAGGGGATGATTGGCTACTTGTGGAAACGCTACCTGGATAAAAGGACCATTTTGAGGAGGGAATAACCTGGGTAACAGGGTCTACAGCAAGCGACCCGAGGTTTGGGCACCGAAGTATAGGGAGATGAGGAAAATGCCCAGCAGGGTACAAGGCGCAACCAGTTGAATCGCAAAGGGGTTGATTTTCGCATCCCAAATCCTCTCTCAGGTCCCACAAAAGGTCTGGTAGCGTGCATCGAAGGCCGCAGGAATAGGCTCAAATGTCAGCTGATCGGGATGATCTCCATAGGGCTTCGAGAGCAGGCCCAGCAATTCGTTGAAGGGGCGCATATTCCCCTCGACGGCAGTCTTCAAGGCGGTTTCTACCCAATGATTGCGGGGAATCACCGTGGGATTGAGGGTCCGCATGTTGGCTATCCCTGCCGTTCGATCTCCGCCCCTGAGTTGAGCTTGTTTCCATCGTTGCTGCCAGGTGCGGAATTCTGCAAGCTGAAAAAAGGAGCTCTCTAGCTTTTTTTCTTGCTGCAGGGCCAGAAATACCTGGGTATAATCAGCCCTGTGGGTTTCTATCAACGAAAGCAGTTCCTCTACCAAGGCTTTGTCAGTGTCCTGTGGATGCGAGATGCCCAGCTTCCCAAACATCATGGCGTACCAGCGTTCGTGAAACAGATCGTCAAAGCTTTCGATCACCTCCTTGGACAGTGCTACCGCGCTATCTAGCTGTTCTGAGAAAAGGGGCAGGAGCGCATTCGCAAAGGCCGTGAGGTTCCACTTGACAATGAAGGACTGATTGCCAAACGCATAGCGACCGCCTGTGTCGATGGAGCTAAACACTGTTTTGGGGCTGTACGCATTCATGAAGGCGCAGGGGCCATAATCAATGGTTTCGCCCGCGATGCTCATGTTGTCGGTGTTCATCACTCCGTGGATGAAGCCTACCCGCAGCCAATTCACCACCAAGTCGATCTGTTGGTGCATGACCACTCGGAGGAGTTCCAGGGCTGGATTGGCGGCATCTGCGATCTCAGGGTAGTGTCGCTGGATGGTGTAGGTGGTGAGGGCCTGCAAGTCTGACAGGGAGCCATAATTGCGGGCGTATTCAAAGGTGCCCACCCGGATATGACTCGCCGCCGTACGCGTCAGGATTGCTCCATCGTGCATTTCTCCTCGAAAGACTTGTTCGCCAGTCGATACCACGGCCAGGCTCCGGGTGGTGGGAATGCCGAGGTGGTGCATGGCTTCACTGATGAGGGATTCGCGCAGCATGGAATACAGGGTCGCCCGACCATCGCCCCGCCGGGAGTAGGGCGTTTGGCCCGAGCCCTTGAGTTGGAGGTCGAATCTCTTGCCATTTGGGGCGAGTTGTTCCCCCAGTAAAATGGCCCTGCCATCGCCCAGCATGGCGAAGTGACCAAACTGGTGTCCGGCATAGGCTTGCGCCAAAGGCTCAGCTCCCTCGGGGAGGTCGTTCCCGGAAAAAT
>JBCCCJ010000576.1:0-4685 GCA_039033615.1 Bacteroidota bacterium | reverse complement strand
TTTGTCGCTCCTACCTTGGACCTGAGCTTGCCGATTGAATTGGTCAATTCATCGATCATCCTCATGGCAGGGGGATTGGAACTCATGGTGTTGAGTTGGATCAGCCAAAACCCGCGTTTCATCCGCGCGATCAACGCCAAGTATCAGAAGGACATCGAAGCCTTTCAGAAGACCAAAACCCTGGTCGATTACTACAATGAATTGACGCTGGAATCCCAGCAACGGTTCGACAAATTGCGTCGT
Source organism: Bacteroidota bacterium (assembly GCA_039033615.1). Classification (GTDB taxonomy): domain Bacteria; phylum Bacteroidota; class Bacteroidia; order J057; family J057; genus JBCCCJ01. Next base: position 4,442 of record JBCCCJ010000576.1, on the reverse strand, counting down.
CGGGTCAAAGAAGTTCGGCAAGGATTCAAAAAACTGAACACCACGGTCCCAACCTTGGTGAATAGCTTTTTGAACAAAATGAACGCCATTGAGGTGTCCTACGCCCGATTGCTGTACTTCAAAGACAAATTTCCGGAACTCAGCAATGAGACGGCCATTCAGAAAACCGTCCAGGAAATCGACCGACTCAATCAGGAGTTGAAAAATGCCAGCAGTCGTCTGAAGAAAATCAAAGAGAAGCGCCTCCGTCTGTTGGAAATGCGCATGGACAATTATTATAAAGTCCGCGAAAATCGGGAAGTGATCGAAGAGCAGTTGCAGACCATCGAAGAAATGGTCGAATACATCAAGGATCAACCGATGACTTTGCAGAATACCGAGCGAGAAGACATCATGATCGACAACCTGTTGTTTGAAACGGAACAGACCCAACAAACGATGGAAGAGATCGAGAACTTGATGGCCTCGGAATTCTATCCCGGAGTGGTAGATGAATTTGATTCGGAGTCGCCGCTGACCAATTCGGACTTTGATCGCCCTTTACGCGAATAGCAGCTATGAAAGCATCCATCCAACTGCCGCCTAAACCTGTGTTTGGGCGGCAGTCTGCTTTTACAGGAACTGCAAAATCCTTTGCCGTCGGATCGTCACAACATTCTCACATTCGAGCGGGAAAATCCCGTTTTTATTCTGAATTTTGCAGCCAAAATCTGAGACTCGTTCCTCTTTCCCCCTCCAAAGGGGCGTCCTGAGAACCCTGATCCTGAGCACTAGCCGAATGCGATTCGGCACCACCTTGGAACCCTGTACCCCGAAACCCTGTCCCCCATGTACCAGAATGTATTGTTTGAGAAACAAGGTCAAACCTGCATCATTACCTTGAATCGCCCCAAAGTCCTCAATGCCTTGAAAAAGGAATTGTTGGAGGAATTGTCTCAGGCGATTGATGCGATGATCGAAGACGAAGATGTCAAAGGCGCCATCATCACCGGGGCCGGCAACAAAGCCTTTGCTGCTGGGGCCGACATCTCTGAATTGGCAGAACTCACTGCGGAAGAAGCCTTTGAGGTGAGTCGATTTGGCCAGGAAGTTTTCTTCAAAATTGAAAATTCGGCCAAGCCCATCATCGCGGCAGTGAATGGATACGCCCTCGGCGGCGGCTGTGAATTGGCCATGGCCTGCCACATGCGCATCGCTTCTGAAAACGCCAATTTTGGGCAGCCGGAGGTGAAATTGGGCCTCTTGGCCGGATATGGTGGCACCCAGCGCCTCGCCCAACTGATCGGTCGGGGCAAGGCTACCGAACTCCTCATCACTGGAGATAGCATTTCCGCCGAAGAAGCCTTTCGCCTTGGTTTGGTGAATCACCTAACCACGTTGGGAGAATTGATGGAAAAATGCCTGGCCATCCTCAACAAGGCGTGCCGCCAATCTCCCCTCGCGATTCGCTATACCCTCGACGCCATCAATGCTGGTTATCAAAATCGGAATGGATATGTAACCCGGAATGGCTACGAAGCGGAGTCTCAGAACTTTGGTTCCGCCATTACTTCCGCCGATGGAAGAGAAGGCACCCAAGCTTTTTTGGAAAAGCGCAAACCGAATTTTAAAGGGAAATAGCCCGAATGCATACCTGATGATTTTCCTATGAAAGATACCGTAGCGGCCTTTGAGCGCCTCAGTGAAATTGTCGAAGAATTGCGTGAAAAGTGCCCCTGGGACCGCAAGCAGACGAAAGAAAGCATTCGCCACCTCACCATTGAGGAAACCTATGAGTTGGCGGATGCCATTCTCCACAATGATTATGGGGAGATGAAGGAGGAATTGGGGGACCTGCTGATGCACACCATTTTTTACGCGAGTATGGCTCGGGAGAATGGAGAGTTTGATATGCAGCAGGTGTTAGAAGCGCAAATTGAGAAATTGATTCGGCGTCATCCTCACATTTATGGAGATCTGGTGGGTGCTACAGAGGATCAAATCAACGCCAATTGGGAAAAAATCAAAGCGCAGGAACGAGCCGCTAAGGGAATCGTTAAGCGGTCGGCCTTGGATGGGGTGCCGGATAGCATGCCCTCATTGATCAAGGCACACCGGATTCAGGAAAAAGCGGCCAATCTGGGATTTGACTGGGCGACCTCCGCCGGAGTGCTAGACAAAATTCAGGAAGAAGTCGCCGAAATTGCAGCCGCAGAAACCGCTGATGAACGGGAAGCCGAAATGGGGGATCTGCTCTTCACCCTCGTCAACTACTGCCGCCACGTCGGCATCAATGCCGAAGATGCCCTCTCCCGCAGCAGCGCCAAATTCAAGCGCCGTTTTCAGGCAATGGAACAACACGCCTGGGATCAGAAGCAGGAAATTTCCGACTTTGGGATGGAGGAGATGGAGAGCTTGTGGGAGAAAGTGAAATCTGCTCAACGGGAAAGCTAGCAGATCCCAAGCTTTGGGTGTACGTCAGATGTACCTAACATAGAACCTCTCAGTAGGTGGCAGTCGCGATGCACCTGCTTGTTTAAGTATGACAACTATTTATAACGAACAGCGAATCGCAATCGCGCTTCGGTTGCTTGGAGGCATGAGATTACCAGAAACATGCAGCCCGGTAGGGATGCTCCCCTCGGTAGCAAAGGCGCTAGATGATTCTCATCAGCAGGCACATCGCGACTGCCATCTCCAACTGACCCAACCAAAGGAGTTGGGACATCTGGCGTACACCTCCACTCTGTCCCACTTTTCCTCTACCTGATGCAATCTATTCGTGATTTTGGCTGAGAATCGAATATCAATGATAGAAGTCAATGGGGTGTATCCCATTCTGTCGTTTTTCGCATGCATTGATTTTCTTTGATTCGGTTAAGGCGACAAAATGAGCCACGGACCTGTGGTGAGCCTGCCGAACCATCTAACGAATTCAGGGCAGAAGTTGGTGATTCAAATTTGTGCGATTCGCCTTCAAAAGCATCCGCTACCAATTGCGCAGCGAATTTCAACGAATGAAGGATTTGGGAGGGGAAATTCGTGCATTCGTGGCAAAAAATGAATGGCTTCATGTGAGGGCTTGCGACATTTTGGGATACACCCAGTCAATGACTCCTTGATTGATGTTCTCCGTTGTTCGTATGTTGAAGAAGAATCATGCAGGTATGGCTGAATTAGTAAAACAAATCCTTTCTCTTCCCAAAGCAGAGCGGTTGAAAATCGCCATGCAAATTCTCTTAAGCATTCAAGAGGAGGAAAGTGCTGGAGATGAATGGCATTTGCAGAAACTAGACCAATTTCAAGCTGAATTGAAAGAAGGCAATGTTAGCTATCATTCCGAGGAAGATTTTTGGAAAGAAGCAAAGAAGCGGGTTTCGTGAGTCAAATCGCATGGGGCATCAAATCTTCAAATCGTGCTTTGGATGTTATCTCTGAAGAGTATAATCGCCTAGAAGCGTTCAAAGAAGGATTGGGAGAGCGTTTTTTGACAAGTTAGAAGCTCAATATCAGCGAATTAAGCGTAACCCCCTTATGTTTGAATCAAGAACTTCCATCTATCGGAAATGCTTAGTTCAAGTAACCAAAAAGCTTCAATATGCTGTATATTTCCGAATTCAGGAACCACGAATCTTTGTCGACCTGATTTTGCCTACCAGCATTAATCCTGATTTTCATCCTTCTGAGAAAGAGTAGTTGATCGGAAGGCAAAGTTACCCCTCCCAGTCCACCCGACATCTTTTCCCTTCCAACTGATGCAATTCTACGGTGATTTCGCCGATGGACTTCGCTTGTTGATAGGCGTCCCGATAGGTACGGGCCAATTCGCGCCGTTTCATTCCTTCCAAAAATCGCCGTACGTCCAATTCGGTTTCCAGAATCAAGCCGGGCACAGGTACGGGACTGCCTGCTTCTCCCATGGCTACCATGGTGAAGTAAGAGGTGTTCGTATGACGTCTCTCCCCCGTTTGGATGTTGTGAGACTCCGTTCGAATCCCAATCTCCATGGAGGTACGCCCTACATAATTGACCGAGGCTTTGAGGTGAACCAAATCTCCCACTTCTACCGGACCCCGGAAATCCACCGCATCTACCGAAGCCGTCACGCAGTAGGTACCCGCATGCTGGGAAGCACAGGCATAGGCGACTTTATCCATCAGAGAAAGAATCACCCCTCCGTGGACTTTGCCGCCAAAATTGGCGTAGGCAGGGATCATCAATTCAGTGATGGTGGTGCGGGAATCGTCGATGGCGCGGAATTCAATCATGGGAAGAAGGATTGCTATGGAAATCAAATAGGCATTTTTTTCTGTATTTTCGGAGGCCAGGGAATAAAAGGGGAATTATGGTTGTCAAAGAAGAGAAGACAGATGTCAGAACGCGTTGCTGTCAGAAGTCAGATTTTTTTATCTAATCAACCAATTCACCAAGAACAAATATGAAAGCCATCAGCATCACATCCC
>JBCCCJ010000575.1:0-4686 GCA_039033615.1 Bacteroidota bacterium | reverse complement strand
CGAAAGCAAGGTTGAACGGTCATTATAAAAACATCGCTCCCCCAGAATTTTGAAGAGGGAATGACCCCAACCCAAGTTTGGGGTCATTCCCTCCACAGATTCTCGATCCCACCTATGCGGTGAGAGATCAGTTCAAGTATGTCCCGTCTTTCTGAAGTCCTTTGAGGTATTCCAATACACTCATGTACTCAGGACCAGCAAGAGAATAATAAATGTATTTCCCATCCCGTTCATTTCTCAGGATTCCACGATCCCGCATGATTCCCAAATGATGAGAAATGGCAGATTGATCTGCATCCAGGCTGGTGTAAATTTCCGTGACCGTCATCTTTTTGCCTTCCTGCAGCATATTGATGATGGACAAACGTACCGGGTGAGCCATGGCACGCAGGGTCTTGGCAAGCAATTGGGTTTGTGGTGGGTTCCACAATTGTTGAGGAGCTTCAGTTGGCATCATGACACTATAGATTTTATGTACTAACTACCTCAGTCCCATTTGGTTTTAAATTTTGTTCATTATCAGGAGATTAATCCCAAGTTCTTGGGAGATTTGTTATATTCTGCTTGAATTTTCCCGATTTTGTTCACCTTTTTGATCGAGCAACGTCTTTGGCACAGAATCGCCTTCTCATGACCACTCCCTTCATGAAATCTGGATCTCGCTTCGTCATATTTCTTTTTTTAGCCCTGATCACCTGGGCCTGTGAAATCCCTTCCCAACAGGGAAGCGGAGGCAGCGGGCAACTCCCAAAATTGGATGATCAACTCGTCAGCAATCTCGCCGAGGGATTGACCAATTTATCGACAGAGTTCCAGGAACTTGCCCGCCCCAACAAAGTCCAAGCCTGGGTATCGAGCCTCATCATCAAGGCCCAACCCGGCAAAGACATGCCCCAAATTGGCACCCTCAAGGAAGGGGAAGTCGCAGAATACCTGTACCAGAGAACGGTTCGCAAAACAGAATTCATTTTGCGAGGGCAACGCTACATGGAACCCTGGATTCTCATTCGCACCAACGATGGCCAAATGGGGTGGGTACACGAAGGCGGCGTAAAATATCTGGGAGCCAATTTGGAACAATTGCTCGGCATCAACCCTACCACCGGAAAACCAGACGCCCGTTTGCGAGGTCCGGCTGGCGCCCAAGACCATTGGGTGGTTCCCGGCAAGCGAGTGGGCCCGATTACCCTTACCACCTCCGAAACCGAATTGATTCAACTGTACGGTCCGGCCAACGTCTCCCGAGCGAGCGTCCAAGTTCCAGGCAAAGGCACCGAAGATTGTTCGGTACTCATGGGCGGCACCAAAGACGAAATTCGCATCACGTGGAAAAGCGCCGAGCGCAACCGGGTCAAAGCCGTGTATTTTGAGCGGCCCGATTCTCGTTGGTACACCCAAGAAGGTCTCACAGTGGGCTTAGCGTTGGGAGAACTGACCAAGGTCAACAAAGCCCCCATTACCTTTCTCGGCTTGGATTGGACCTATGGCGGAACGGTAGAATCCTGGCAAAAAGGGAGCCTCAACAAATATCAGAAACATTTCTACGTGGTTCTTTCCCCCAATCCCCAAGCCAGCAAACAGCTCATCTCGTCGTTTTCTGGCAACAACCGCTATTCCTCCAATGCCAAAACGGTGGAAGGCTTGGGCTTACAAGTCGGCAAAATGGTGGTGTATTTGGACTAACCTGGACTAGCTCAAACGAGCATCGACTCCGTTTTCAAGGGCATGACCATGTCCACTTGGGTTCCTCCGACACTGCCATCGGGCAGTTGCCATTCGCGAATATCCAGTTGATAGGTCTTCCCAGTCATCCGGGCAAACAGAGCCAGACGATCCAAGGTAATCTGCATGCCTTTGGACACATGATCTGATGGTCGATTGGCCTTGCGGGCCTTGCTGGCTTCGATGCCGATGCCATTGTCTTTGATGAGAATGTGAAGATACCCCTCTTCTGCTTCCTCCACCATGATGTCGATCTGCCCATCGGTTTCCAGGGACATGATGCCATGTTTGATGGAATTCTCTACGAAGGGCTGGAGCAGCATCGGTGGGAGTTGCGTTCCGGCCAAGTCCAACATCCCATCTATTTCCACCTGATAGTCAAATTTCTCGGGAAATCGCATTTTCTCCAGCGAGAGATAGAGTTTCAATCGGTCGATCTCCTCCGCAAGCGAAATGAAGTCCGCTTTGGTACTCTCCAGGTTTTTCCTCACCAATTTGGCGAAGCTACTCAGGAATTTGTTGGCGGATTTTCGGTCCTGCCGGTGGATGAAATACTGAATGGACTGAAGCGCATTGAAGGTAAAATGGGGATTCATCATCGCGTACAGGGCCTGATGCTCCAGTTGGAGTTTCTCAGCCAGGTGGCGAATCCGTTTTTCCTCCGCCAATTGTTTGCGGCGATTTGCATAGAACTGAGAAATCCCCCAGCCGATGGCAATCAACATCAGGCTCGCAATGGTGATGAACCACCAGGTCGCCCAAAACGGACTGCGAATCACAAAGGGAAATTCTGCCTCGGTTGCATTGGCCCATTCCTCCGTTTCTAGCTTGGCGCGGACCCGGAAGGTATAACTGCCCGGATCTAGGTTGGGGTACACAAACTGGGTTTGCCTCAAAGAACGAGACCAGTCCTTCTCCAAGCCTTCCAGTTTGATCTGATATTCTACCTGATCGGGGCTTTTGAGACTGATGCCGATGAATTCAAATTCCAGGCGGTTTTCCTGATAGGGCAATCGCAGTTTTTTGGGTAAGGCAAATTCATTCACCTCAAATCCCAATTCCCGCCAACTGCTGGTGTCTTGGGTCCCTTTCACATCGGTAATGTACACTTTCAAAGGAGCAGGCGGCTGCTTGGTAGAGGCATCCGGATTGCGAACAATCGCCCCCTCTACGGTTCCTAACCAGATATTTCCAGACCGAGACAAGAGCGCAGCATTGGCATTGCACTCCATAGAAGGCAAGCCATCACTCTGAATGTAGTGCTCGAAGGTATTCCGCTTTTCGGGAGCGTAGTCTGGCAACCACAAGCGATACACCCCATTTTCGGTCCCGATCCATAAGGCGTGTTCTCCCTCCATCACCAGGCTCACCACGGTGGATGCCCCTCGGGTCCCACTGATTCGGATGGGCTGCACGTTCTCATTTTCCCAACAGATCAGCCCCTCGGAGCTCCCGATCCATATCCTGCCGGCAGGATCTTCCAATAATGTCAGGATGTAGGTCCCCATCCCCTCGTCTTCTGGATCTACTCGAAAGCCGCCGTTTTCCCAGCGGCCCATGCCTTCGGAAGTCCCGATCCATACTCTCCCCGCTTGATCCTTCAACAGGGAATAGATGATCTGACTGGGTAAAATGTCCTGGCCAGGGAGGCGTCTAAACGTTCCCTGATTCCAAGCGAATACCCCGTTATCTGTCCCTACCCATAGTTCTCCGTTGATCCCTTCGGTGGCGAAGTACACGGCATTGCAGTTGAGTCCATCTTTTTCATCAAATGCCTGAAAGCGATTCCCATCGTAGCGAGTCAAGGTGCCATTGTAGGAAGCAAACCAGAAGTTACCTGCGGCATCTTCGTAGCTGGAACAAATGTCATCTCCGCCCAAGCCATCGGATTCCTGAGAATAGGTCTGCACCACCTGCCCATTGCGCCACAGGCTGATGCCTCGGTCCTTGGTAGAAATCCAAATGGTGCCATCTTTCGCTTCCAAAAAGGATTTGGCGAGATTACTGGTGAGCCCATTTTGGACCACCACTTTGGAGAAAGTACCTTCTGTCAACTTTCTCGCCCCCCCCCCATCTGTTCCCAGCCAAATATTGCCTTCATCGTCAACGATGGCAGAAGCAATCCGAAAAGAAAGGGTCTGATCTTGGGGATTGATCGGAATGGCTTGCCGTCCATCGAAGCGGAAGATGCCATTGTCTGTCCCCAGCCAAATGACCCCACCCCCGCCATCCGCCATGCAGATGATTTCTCGGTCAATCTTTCGCGTACCAATTACCGGAATATGGAGGAAGGCAGTGCCTTGTTTTTTCCACAGGCCTTCGTTAGTTCCCAGCCAAAGCTGTCCAGAACGATCTTCCAGGATCGCATTCACGGAGACTTCCTCCCTCAGTCGTACTTTTCTGACCCGTTCTCCTTCTTGATACCGGAATAAGCCTTCATTGGTTCCGATCCATACTTCACCAGATTGGGTTTGCCAGAGATCGTGTACAATCAATTCCTCCGGCTTAGCTTCCCACTGCAGAAAATTGGATTCAAAGCCATGATCATCGTATCGACAAATGCCGTGAGTTTGGGTGGCGATCCATAAGTGCCCACTCTGATCTTCCATCAAAGCCAGCAAATCATTGTCTGGCAATCCATCAGCGGTGGTGATCGTGGTGAATTGCTTTTTCCGGAATCGGCTCAGTCCCTGATTCGTTGCAGCCCAAATCCGCCCTCTGCTGTCCTCTAATAAGTCATTGACATAATTTCCAGTCACGCCTTCCGCTTCCCCGAAATGGACGAAGGATTGTCCGTCAAATCGGTCGATCCCTCCATGCGTTCCCAACCATAGATACCCCCTGCGATCCTCCAGTAAAGACATTACCTGAGACTGTACCAGGCCTTCGTTGGGAGAATACACAGAGGTCGTGTACACCTGAGCGGATAGATGATCGACTCGGGTTGTCCTGAGCAGGGATTGG
>JBCCCJ010000574.1:0-4689 GCA_039033615.1 Bacteroidota bacterium | reverse complement strand
CAATGGTGATCTATCGGTGATGGAGCATTTGTACGTGGATCGAATTGATCTCTGCCTCTATGGAAATACCAATCCCTTCCGCGTCCGAATTGTGAACCAGATCAACGACAACTTTGATTATTTCTACATCAAGCATGCCGACGCCTCTCGGATTTACGGGCTGGAATTGGAGCATTTGTTATCGCCCAATCGGATCAGCTTCGTTGTAGATCGGGATACCTTGATCGAAGAACACATCGCTGGGATTCCGGGAGAGGAATTCATTCATCAGTACCTACATCCCGGCCGAATTGAAAATGAAATTCGCCTCGCCAAAGAGTTTGTCAAATTCAATGAGCGCTGTTTTGTGCGCCTACTTGGGGACATGCATTCGAGCAATTATGTGATTGAGATCATGCCGGATTTTGAGGATGTGCATTACCGGATTCGAGCGATTGACTTTGATCAGCAGTCTTATGAGCCGCGGAAAAGCATCTATATGCCCCAGTACTTCAAGCAAAATATGCCCATCATTGAGTTGGGCTTGACCCACATGACTCCGACCACGGTTCGGCAATACCAGAAGGAGGAGCGCTACATGATTGCCAGCCGCATTCGCTATTCCTCCCAGCAGGTGGTAGATCTGATGCGGAATATGGTCAAAAGTACCCTTTCGCAGGATCACTACATCGAGCAACTGAAAGAAGAATTGGCTGAGCATTACCAGAACCCTGCCTTCACGAAAGGCACGACCATGGGAGATCTACTTCGGATCAGTTTGGAGATTCTCATTCGGGAAAATTGACAAATGAATGGATTGCCAAGAAGGAGATCTCAAACACAGCCTTCGAGGCAAGTTGCCACAACAGAAGGATAAGTAGGAGGGAAGCTCGCGCTACCGCACCCAAATCTTCCGAGTCTCGACTTTGCCTGCCCATGCCAACTGAACCACATACATCCCTCGGGCTATCTTCGGAAAAGGAAGGGTAAAAAAGGCAAAATCTTCCTCAACCGTCTGGGCATGCTGATACACCGATTGCCCTTGGAGATTGAGGATCCAAATCGTTAGCTCTTCCATCGGCTCATTGATCGCGATGCGCCAGGGCTCATCTGGCGAAATGGGATTGGGGTATAAGGAAGAGACTGGAAAACCCGCGCGACCACTCATCTCGCCCGTAAAATAGGCTTCCGCCTTGGTAAAAGCTTCTGGTCCAATGACTTTGCCAATGATCCTACCTGGAATGTCATCTGCTGGAGGGTGAATGCCTCCCCAAATGCGAGAGAGGCTGGTCTGATCCGATGCATCCCGGTAGGTCGCCCATTGCAAGATCACGTCCACGCTAGGCCCTTCTTCGAATACCAGAAATTCATCCTTCTTTGCAATGAATTCCCCAACCCCGCCTGGGAAATAGGGGTCTCCGGTAAGCAAGGTCAACACTTCAGCTGCGGCCCTCGAATAGGTAGAATGCCCGGAGACATAGCCTGCAAAGGGTGGCGTTACAAAGGTGGGTCGCTGATACGGCCACCAATTTTCCGCCAGAATCCAATCCACTCCTGCCTGATCCGTTTCTGGGTCTGAAATGTAGTCCGGTCCCTTCCAGGCCAGTACTTTGATTTTGTGGAGATGCTGCAAACTGTCTCCCACCAGGGGATCGTCTGCTTGAACTTGTTCGATGAAACCAGGCACCAGAGGAATGCCAACATTGGAAAAATTCGGCAAATCAGGGTCTGAGTTCTGGCCTCGACCTGCCATCCAACGAATGGCAGAAACTGGCCGCAAATAATCATAGTATCCTTTGATGCCCCAGGCCGAAATGGCCGCATCATGCATGGCTCCGCCCAGGATAAAGTAGGACTTCACATCCCATTCCAACGGAGTCAGTACCTGCCCTTCCCCTTTGAACTTGCGAATCAATTCTGGATGATCGGATACGTAATTAAGTATGGTGAACCAATGTCCGGGAGGGGTTTCTGAATCTGGCCCATCCGCCCAAAATTCCGCCAATACCCGGGTATAATCTCCTCGGGGAACCAGGTTGGTAGGGTAGGGCTGGCCAGTATGCGGATTGACCTCATGACCCATGCTTGGATCTCCTCCTTCCGTCAAATCATAGAAGTCCCGAAAGGCTTCCCATTCCGTGGGGAGGTCCTCAATATTGCCCAAACTCGCGGGAGAAATGTCCCACATTACGCCATCGCTTGGATCGAGATGCGCTGACCAAACCGAAACCAGGGAAAACCCCCATTTGTACTCACTGGACATCCCTTCTCCATCGAACTGAATCAAGGGTGGCGGACCTGGATCATGATAGATCTGGTAGGTTTGCCAGTTGCGCACCAAGGTCGTTTTGTCCGCCTCAGTCATGGCAAACGGGACAACATTGCCCCACTCCGGGCTGAGGAATGGAATAGAGGTTCCCGGTACTTCATTGCCACTTTGGTCAATATAGGTTTGTAGGGTAAGCGGTTGCCAATTGTTGGGCAGGCGCAGGGTAGGATTGCCCGGCATGGAAGGGGTGATCGCCTGGTTGAGTGGGCGGTAAAAGAGGTTGCGATGGTCCTGACTCTCATTGGAACCGTCTTGCAATCCGAATTCTATGATTTTGGCTGCAAGATAATTGCCCAAGGCCGCAGGTTCCCCATTAACATAATCAAGAGAATGATAAGCGGTATCATACCCCAACTCCTCCATCAGGTCGTCGCACAATTGTCGAGACGTTTCCTTCCCCGGAGAAGCTTGGAAACGATGGGAGATCAGGCGATAAGCGGCATAGCTCATGGCTTTTTCCTGTGCAGCTCGCGGATCATCTGAAGTGGGAACTCCTTCAAACGGGAAAAAAAAGCCTCCCACGGTATGACCCAGCAAATAGGGATCAGCAATGGGATCATATACCGCCCAGGCATCATACATGATCGAGGAAGTATGAAACAAATTTCTGGCGTGTACGGTAGGCCGAGCATAGTCCCCCCGAATGCTTTCTAGTAATACTTCATTCCAGCGGCGGGCAACCGAATGTTCTGCCGCCTGTACGGTTCCGCTTACCAATAATAGCCAACAGGTGGCCAGGAGCGTATATCTTTGTTTCATAAGTAATGGTTCAAGCCTTCATATGAAGGTATACTTTTTTTTGAATTCGTTTAAAAAGGACCCCCTAAAAATTCGATCCTTCCATGAATCAAGACTTTTGGAATCAACGCTATCAACAGCCCATCTATGCTTATGGAGAGGCTCCCAACGTATTTTTTGCTGCCGAGATCGATCAATTGGCACCTGGGAAAATCCTGCTGCCAGCCGAAGGCGAAGGGCGAAATGCGGTCTTTGCAGCTCGAAAAGGCTGGGAGGTAGAAGCATTTGACATCAGTCGGGAAGGGCAGCAAAAGGCCCAACAACTTGCCGGTAAATATGAGGTGAATATTTCCTATCAGTGTTATGGGTTTGCAAACCTAGCTTTCCCCGCATCCAGCTTTGATTGTATTGCGTTGATATTCGCCCATCAACCAGCAGCAGTCCGAGCTGCTTATTTTTCTGCTTTGGTGCCATTGTTGAAGCCGGGAGGCACCTTGATATTGGAAGGATTTTCTACTGACCAATTGGGAAAAAGCTCAGGCGGACCCAAGCGGATCGACATGCTTTTCTCAGAGGAGCAATTGAATTCTGACTTCGCAGCATTGAGTCAGCGCAAGATATTCCAAATCGAGGTGGAGCTAGACGAAGGACCCTATCACCAGGGAGTGGCCTCTGTCATCCGAATGGTAGGGATCAAATGAATTTACGGATTGGTTTCCCCCTCCGTAGCGATGGCCTCCATAAAGGTTTTCATCTCCTCCCTTTCATCTTCAGTGAATAGATCAGAGCCGGAATCTGCTTCTTCCAATACCTGAACGAGATCTACCAAGGTTTTACTCAAGGTGCGCAATTGACCTACTCGGGCATCAATTTCGTCAGCATTGCCGAGATGTAAGTTGAGATTGTAGAACAATTGCTCAATCCTTTCTAGCCAGAGGTGCTCATTTTCGTTGGACTGGTGTTCCAGGTATAATTGCTCGAATTCGAGGTACCCAATGACTGTCAATTTTCGGGTACTGCTTTCCATATTAGACTCCCTCAACATCACATCTCCGATGGCTTGCTGCCAATCTCGATAGATCCATGCTTCGGTTCGAGCCAGTGCGCGATAGGCGGTTGAACGATGGCTGGTAAGCACATCGTCCAGGACCAATTTTTCATCAATGGCTTCGCAAAGGAGGGCTGCTACCTTTCGCAGGATATCCACTTGTTCGTCTTTCGAGAAACTGAGCAAATCCTTCCGGGGACGATTTCCCAAACTCTGCCAAAGGAGATCGTCAATGCTATCTTCGAGCTGTTTGACTTGGTCCTGCTCCATCTCTGGCAATTCCAATTCCCACCTTTTGGCAAGGCTCTTGAGGCGTGAGCCAGGGGTAACTCTGCCATCCGCCAGCGCAGACTGTACTTCTCTGATTGCTTTGATGATTTTTTGAGAAAAGGTCCGATCGCTTACTCCGAGCGTAGATTGTTCTCGTTGGGCTGCGCGAATCCAACCCAGGATTCTGCAAAGGCGGTACACGGTGCTGACATAATGGTAGAGATCGCGTTCGCTTCTCCGGTTTTTTGCCCGAAAATATTGAACTTTGTACGTGAAGAGTTCCTGCAATCGGGTCACCAATTGATGAGCTGACAGGGCAAGGGGT
>JBCCCJ010000573.1:0-4700 GCA_039033615.1 Bacteroidota bacterium | reverse complement strand
TGCCATCGAGAGCGGTGTAGATGTGCCCCGCCCAGCAGAGGCTGTTGTGGCCACGAGTTGGTGCTTTTTTGTTGAACGGCTGTTGGTGAGGTCGACGTAGGGCATGTGGTACGGCATACCCGTGGTGGCCTGTAGCTCATCTCGTGCGTGTGTAACTATTGTAAAAATGCCCGCGTCGAAAACGATCGTGGCCGGTGTTGTGTCTCCCAGCAGGTCCAAGTTATTTTTTGAGTATCACTTAGTTGACTTATACAGAACAAAATGCTGAAATTTGCCTTTTGTTTACCAGCAAGTACCCTTGAGTAGAGTTCAGTAGTTTGACAGATAGCCATATGTTTTTTAACAAAACAAATATCGAAATTGGCGCCTCTATCCGAGTTCGATTAGGGTTCAAGCCCAGCAAGCGCTACCCCATCGACGTTGCACAATGGCAGGGGAGAGTCCAGGATATTGATAAGGGATCCATTGGTGTGGAATGGGACGTCGAGACGCTGCGGCAATTGCCTCGGGAGTATCTGGATAGCTGCCGTAAAAAGGGGTCGCTTCCTTTTTTGATGTATCTCCCTTCCAAAAAGGTAGAATTGGTGCCAGCCAGAGACACGGAAAGCGACGTGATGGCAGAGCAGGAGCGGATCTTGTCCCAAATAGAAGTCCTCTATGGACCACTCCCTCCTGAGGAAAAGATCCGGCATTGGATGTGGAGATTTATGAGGAGTCCATGGTTCAGGGAGATGGAAGAAAAGGAGAAAGAGAATGCGCCCTTCATCATTGAGGTCTTTGCGGATTATATGTATAGCTATTTTGAAGAAGAGCCACACCAGTGGACGGTTAGGTCGATGGAGAGTGTCTGTTTGGAGGTCATCCCGAGAAAAGTGAGCGATGAAGAGGAATGGTTTGCTTGTTTTGGTAAGGTGTTAGGAGTGTTTTTGCAATTTTTAGGCTCGGCCAAACTACTCAACACCCAAAAACTCGTTCCCCGTTTGGAAAAAATTTCGCCCGATATCCTGCGCAATTCACAGGATCCGGCCAATTGGGGCATAGCTAAATCCTTCATGATGGGAGCCATGAGTAAGAGAGTAGATGTGGGAAATGAGGCAGAACTCAATGAGTTTATGCTTCAAACCAATCAGGAAAGACTCTCTGAGATTCTGGACGATCTGCCAGATGAATTACTTCCACCTGCCAACATAGCCACCCCCAATCCTTATCGACATATTGGGCGAAATGACAAAGTTTCGGTCCGCTACCAAGATGGCCGAGAGGTGGTACAGGTGAAGTTCAAAAAAGTGTCTGGTGATTTGCGGGATGGCAAGTGTGAGTTGATCGAATCGCCTCACTAGCGAACTGAAATCAGGAATAGGGGCAGTTGAGGCAAACCACATGCTGCTTGTTGAGGCCAGCTGTAGCAGCCCTTTTCAATTTTTTGGATATGGGAAAAGGTGCGCTTCTTTTTTCAGTTGAGGATCTTTTACACAGAATTTACTTCAATTTACACGCGAAATTTTGGGAGGGGTAGGCGAGGGCCTACTTTGGGAGACAGTATCATCAAGCATTCTCCACATGAACAAGAAATTCGTCTCTATTTGCGCACTCCTGTTACCGTTTGCTTTGCCCGCAATTGGGTTGTTGGATTGGCACGCCCCCAAAGAAGACCCTCCCAAAGCGGGTACCTGCCAATCACTTCCTGCTGGTCCCTCCGCTGTCTCGCAAGTCTTGATGTCAGGGCTGCGGACAGAAGAAAGGTTGGATCTGGTATACGAAGTGGAACCCCGCTTTTTGGCCCGGGTAACCAAAGACCAATTGGATCGTGCGACCTCTATTCTGGAAATTCTCCCTCCAGAGGCCACCCAAAACATAAAACGCTATGAAGATGTTGCCGTGTCGGTCTCGTATACAGGTGGGAAAATCGTCCAGTTGGAAGGAGATGGGGCAGAATTGACGCCTGGTCAGAAGGTATTGTTACAATCCGCTGATTGTGGCTCCCACCTGTACATATCCGGCTATATCTACCAGCCTTTCACTGGTTCGACGGAGTTGTATGGAGAGCAATTGACCTATTATGTGTCCGTCATCCCCCACGTACAAGCGAAATACGAAGCTGGTCACCAAGCCTTGATCTCTCATCTGAAGGAATCCTTCTGGATCAACACCCTCATCATCCAGCGAGATCAAGTGAAGCCAGGCGAAGTTCGTTTTACCGTAACGGCAGAAGGGACGATTGAAGACGCTCGCTCGGAAGCGACTTGTGGCTATCCTTCACTTGACCTGGAATTGGTCCGCCTGATTCAGGATCTGCCAGGTAAATGGATTCCCGCTACCAACGAAGCTGGTAAAAAAGTTTCCCAGGAGTTGACCTTCTTCTTCGGAGATATGGGGTGTTGAGGGAACCAAAGGAATCATCTCTAGCAGCTGCTTCTACTTGAGGGTGGAGGCAGCTGCTTTTTTATGGGGGAAAGGGAAGGATTTTCGAGGGCAAGCGTGTTACACTCATGGCCATTTGGTGAATAGATTCAACGGTTGTTGTATTTTTTGGGAAGAAAATCCGGCTCATATTCCTTGATTGGCACAAATGAACGTGGGAAAACTCTCCTTTTGGAAGTAAGGTTCTGGCAAATGAAGAATTTGGATTCCCGTATAAAAAAGGTAGGTTAGGTAGGTTTTATCTCAGGGTAAAGAATTCTGAAAACTCTCTTCCCTTCCATATTGCCCGGATTTCAACCACCAAAGACAGGTTTTTGACCTGGGAACCAACATATGAAAGAGCTTTCATGTGTTGGGGAAATCTGCATTTGCTGCCTGATTCGGCCTGCTTGGATGTAACGATTCAGGGAAAGTTGCGATTTGCTCGCTCTTCATAAACTCTAACTTGTGAATAACGATATACCCCACTCCCCAGAATAAACATTCCATACCGGTGGCACGGATCAGGCATACTTCCTGAAGCCGTTCCAGTTTGGTATTTCCATGGTTTTACAAAGATTTTCTCGCCATTTGTAGGCGAGGCGGAAAGTGTATGCTCGCGTTGAATCGTTCTTTTTCCCCTACTTATTTTCCAAACATTACAACTAACTCTATGAGAACTGTTATGCTTCGTTGGGTGCTGCTCCTCTTGGTGGCCACCCCTTTTTCATTACTTGGCCAAACTGCCTATTATTGGTCAGATGGGCAAAAAATTGATCTCCTTGAAAATCGTGCCGCAGTGATGGTGCATTTAGCGGAAGGCGTGTCAGCCCAGACTGCCTCGATTCGTTCCCTGGATGCACGACCCGAAATATCTGCTGTAGATGTATTTGAGCAAAAACATCGGGCGGTGCTGCATTTTGACCAAATTCGAAATGAATCCGCAGCAGAATTGCCCCGGATGCTGGGCCTCACCGCAGATCAGGTGCGCAGTGTCAGTTATGGCTGGCAGCTAGATGATGGCTTTGAAGTATTCCATACCCATGAGGTCGTGCTGCAGATGTACAAAAATCTGCCTTTTGAGCGTCTTCAGCCCATCATGGATCAGTACGGAGCTACCTTTCTCCGGAGAGATTTTGACAATTACATCCTGGACGTTGCTGACATCGATCAGGTAGTGGCCTTGGCGAACGATCTGCAAGAAAGCGGCTTGGTTCGTTTTGCTACGCCTGATTTGTATGCAGAACTGACCCACTATGCCGATCCTCTGTATGGCGATCAGTTTCAGATGAACAATACCGGTCAGACCATTGATGGTTTTGCTGGCACCAATGACATGGATTGTAATGCACCAGAAGCCTGGGGCATCACGCTTGGAAGTTCTTCCATCACCGTTGCAGTCATTGACGACGGACTCGAAGCGCACGAAGACTTTGTGACTTCTGGTGGCGCTTCTCGGGTACTCGGTGGCAACACCCCCGCTACAGGCGGTAATGGTACCCCCGGTGCTGCTGGCGATCACGGAGTAGCTTGTGCCGGGATCATCGCGGCTTCGCACAACAACCTTGGGGTGCAGGGCTTAGCTCCCAATGTGTTCATGCGCTCGGTGAACATCTTCGCCGGGGGCGAAACCGCCAACGATATCGCCAATGGAATCACCTGGGCCAAAAATCAGGGCGTAGACGTCATGTCCAACTCCTGGGGCTATACTTCTTGTACCTTCTCCAACAGCGCCATCTCCAATGCCATCAGTGATGCCATCAACAATGGCCGTGGCGGTCTGGGTTGTGTGGTCGTATTTGCTTCCGGTAATGGCTACAAAACCTGTGTCGATTTTCCCGCCAACCTTTCCACGGTAATCGCAGTAGGTGCCTTTGGTAACGATGGCATCAAGTCTGAGTATTCCAACTCCGGTTCTGCCCTGGACATCGCTGCTCCCTCCAATGATATCAGCTCTGCTGGTTTTCTGGTAGGTGCTGGCGTACGTACGACTGACCGCATGGGAAGTGCGGGTTATGGTGGCGGCAACTACACCAACACCTTTGGCGGAACTTCTGCTGCCTGCCCGGTAGTAGCTGGTGTGGCGGCTTTGGTCCTTTCGGTGAATCCAAATTTGACCGATGCCCAAGTAAAAAACATCCTCTACACCACAGCGAACGATATGGGAGCCAGTGGCTTTGACAACCTCTATGGAAATGGTCGGGTAGATGCCTTTGGGGCAGTACAAGCCGCCGGTGGCGGTGGGGGCGGGCCTAGCTGTAGCAGCACCGTGAGTAGCTTTCCGTACAGCGAAAGCTTCG
>JBCCCJ010000572.1:0-4710 GCA_039033615.1 Bacteroidota bacterium | reverse complement strand
GATTGAGCAAGGAGAAGCACAAGGGATCCAGTTCACTTCAAGCTCAGAGCTGGAACTTATTTCTGAAGAAGACCTCCTGCCTTATGGGACGGTGGTGTTCTGGGGACTCGGCGCAGAATCTTTTTCTCCTAGCCAACAAGCCGATCTGGAGCGATACGTACAGGCAGGCAATGGCTTGGTTTGGGTAGATCCAACCATTCAGAGTCCCTATACCTGGCCCTGGTTGTCTGCGGCGCTTCCCTCTACCAACTCGAAAGCGGAAGAAGAAGTCGCTCAGAAAGTCAAAGACAGCCCGACTGACGCATCTCATTGGCAAGAAAGCCGCTATGACGGTGGCAGGATGCTCATCGCTGCTTCCGAGCAAGTCCTGGCTCACCCCGACTCCTGGCCTGCGTTGCTGGATGCTGCCATTGGTCCCAATCAATACAATCTCAGCCTGGCCCATAGCCTGCGCGTCCCCGACCCCAATCGCTTTACCCGCAAAGTCCTGGACGCCAACGACGTCTATGAACCCATGGAGTTGGCCGTGCTACCGGATCATCGGGTGTTGTTCATCGAAAGAAGAGGACGCATGAAGCTCTATTCTCCTGAAACAGCGTCTACCCAAACCATCGCGACCTTTGAGGTATGCATCGACGGCAACTATGAGGATGGCCTGCTCGGGCTGACCCTTGATCCCAATTTTGCGGAAAACGGATATGTTTATCTCTACTACTCTCCTTCTGCTGCTTGTGATCGCCCGCAGACGCTTTCCCGCTTTGTACTGGAAGGAGATTCCTTGGTACTCACCTCTGAGCGAGTGATCATGGAAGTCCCCGTGCAGCGCGAAACTTGTTGCCATTCCGGGGGCTCCCTGACCTTCGGGCCAGAAGGATATTTATGGCTCTCGACTGGCGACAATACCTCTTCGAAGGAATCTGATGGCTATTCTCCCTTGGACGAGCGCCCCGGCAGAGGGCCATTTGATGCCCAAAAATCTTCCGGGAATACGCATGATCTCCGAGGAAAAATTCTCAGGATCGACCCGCAGGAAGATGGGAGCTATCTCATTCCTGATGGCAACCTCTTTCCCAAAGATGGTTCTGAAGGCGCTCCTGAGATTTATGTGATGGGTGCCCGCAATCCCTTTCGCATTGCGGTCGATGACAAAACTGGCTACGTCTATTGGGGAGATGTCGGTCCGGACGTAGGCAAAGATGGTCGCTATGGTCCTCAGAGCTTTGATGAGTGGAATCAAGCTCGGACGGCGGGCAATTTCGGCTGGCCCTATTTTGTCGGGAACAACCTCGCCTATCGCAAGCGAGACTTTGCCATGGACACGGTCGGAGCCTATTTTGATCCCATCCAACCCGTCAATGCTTCCCCTCACAATACCGGAAGCGAACTCCTGCCTGCTGCCCAACCTGCTTTCATTTGGTATCCCAAGAGCCGTTCTCCCGAATTTCCCATGCTTGGCCAAGGCTCCAACAGTGCGATGGCAGGGCCTATTTTTCACCGTGCGGGATTCCCCGAACATTCGGACGTCGTCTTCCCAGCCTACTATGAAGGGAAATGGTTCATCTACGAATGGGCGCGGTCCTGGATTCAGGTGGTTACCTTCAAAGAAAATGGCGACCTGGCTCGCATTGAGCCTTTTCTCCCAAATCTGCCCATCTCCAAGCCGATTGATGTCGAGTTCGGGCCGGATGGAGCGATGTATATCCTTGAGTATGGCCAAAATTATTTTGTCAACAATTCCGACGCCAAATTGATCAAGCTGGAGTATGCTGCCAACAATCGCCTCCCCGTTGCCAAATTAGCGGTTGACCAACCAGCGGGAGGTAGCCCTCATACCGCGACTTTTTCAGCCGCCGGGAGTTTTGATTATGATGCAACCGATACCAGTCTCCAATATTTCTGGTCATTCGAAGGCGAGCGTCCGGTTGCCGGACAGCAAGAAATGACCCATACCTTTGCACAAACCGGCGTATTCACCCCCACCCTCCTCTTGAAAGATGGCGCAGGGGGAGAAACAGAGGCCAGCATAGAAGTGCGCATCGGCAACCAACCTCCGAAAATTCTCCTGGCATACAGTGGCAATCAGAGTTTCTATTTTCCGGGAGAACGCCAGACCTATGAATTTCAAATCCAAGATCCTGAGGACGCGGCGCAAGGGGGCATTCAGGAAGCGGCAGCTCAAGTCAATTTGGTGTTTGTAGGCGAAGGCTATGACCCAGACGTCTTGCTGGGTGGCACAAGTGTTCCCAAGCCTTCGCTTCGCTTTCAAGCCGGTAAGCATTTGATCGAGAGCAGCGATTGTTCCTCTTGCCACAATGTGTATAAACCCTCTATTGGTCCCAGCTATGAAAAAGTCTCCGCCAAATACGCAGGCGATGAAGGGGCGCTCGAATACCTCGCCAACAAAATCATCACGGGTGGCAATGGGGTGTGGGGAGAAAAGATCATGGCGGGCCATCCCCAGCATAGTTTGGAAGAAACCCGCAAAATGGCCCGCTATATCTTGGCCCTTGCCCAAGATCAAGAACAAGGAAATTTAGGGCTAACAGGAGAAGTAACCCCAGATCCGGCCGAAGCAGAAACCGGAGCTTATCTTCTAGCAGCAACTTATACCGACCGGGGTGCCAATGGCATTCCTGCCTTGACTAGTCGCAAGAGACTTCTGTTGCGCCATCCTCGGGTACAGGCGGAGGATTTTGATCTGGTCAAAGGCCTGCAAAAAGGAACCGCTGGCAAAAATCGGGAAATTCAGGTGATGCGGGGGCGAGGATCAGGAGCCTACCTAGGCCTATCCAAGGTAGACATGAGCAATTTAGGAGGGCTGAATGTGCGAATCAGTCCCCAGCAAGGGGGAACCCTCAGCATTCGTTTGGATGCAGCAGATGGTCCCGAAATAGCCAAGCTTCCCATCCCTCAAGGCAAAGGATCACCATCCTGGAGAACCCTACGCACCAACTGGGATGCGACCACTGGCATTCATGATCTCTATTTAGTATGGGAACCGGTTGCAACGGATCGCGCCGCCATTGGCCAGATCGACTGGGTGGAGTTTCATTGAGTTGATTCTCTTAGAAAATATCATATGCCTGCTAAAAACATGCCTGCTCGGTGGATCTTCTTTTCGTCTTTACCTAAATCATTTTCCCAGTAGTCTTTCTTATGATGATCAGATGATCAGGAAAGGAACTTGATGAGCCAATTCTAAGGAGATCGGCATATTGGTGGGGTTGAGCACCCTAGCTACTTCTATGTATCTGATACGCTTTGCTAGACCGTTAGCAGCGTATTTCGCAAATGCAATAGATAATTTCATTCTGGCAATTTTAAGATTTTGAATATTTGGTTTGCTTTTTTGAATTCACAATTGTTTCTTTTATGAAATTATCAACGATCCATTTAAGCACAGATATGAAACCTCTTCTCTTCTCTTCTCTTCTCTTCTCTTCTCTTCTTTAGTGTTTCTCTCTTGGGGCAAACATTAACAAATCCAGTTTCCTTACAACCAAGTTCTACTTCAGGTTTTCAAGGGTTATGGTTTCGAGCCTTTCCAGGAGCTACTTGGCAAAGCAGACATATCATTGTTGACAATTTTGGAAGTGGCAGACTGCATATTCAACCTGGCTATTATCAATCAAATGGAGCAAAGCCTGTAGTCCAAATAGTTGGGAAGTTGGTATTAGGAGGCAGCGTTGCATCTACAGGTGCTTGGGGACATAAGAATTATTCTGGAGCCTCTCCTAGACTTTTTGTAGACGGTAGCATCTGTGCTGAAAGCATAACTGTCGCACTCGAGAATGATCCGGCCTGTTGGCCTGACTATGCCTTCCATCCAGATTATCGTTTAATACCTTTAAGAGAATTAACCAAATTTATTGAAAACGAACGCCATCTTCCTGGGGTGCCTTCTGCATCAGAAATGGTAGAGACTGGGTTAGATCTAGGGGAAATCACTGTCATCCAGCAAGAAAAGATAGAAGAACTATTTCTTTATATCATTGACTTGCAACACCAAATTGATAGTTTAACATCCGCTTTAGTGAGACTTGAAAAATAACTTCCTCTTTTCGCACGGTTATTTCGTTTCAGATCCCATTCAAGTCTGGGAAAGGGACCCTAGACTTGAAGCAAAACACCGAGTGGTTAGCGGGTCGTAGATCCCGACTCTCGGGGCTAAGAAGTGAGACTTTGGGAAAAAGGGACCCAAAGTCGAGCCTTGACGAAGAGCTGGGATGAAAGAACAAGCGAAAAGGTCCAAAATATTTTTTCTGTATCACTTAGGTGAATAATCCCACTTAGGTCTAACATTCATCCGAGATAGAATTACATTTCGCATGAAAACAAGATTTCACTCAATCATGTTAAGGTTGTTCTTATTGATAGCCGTTGGGATGATCCTTTCCTGTAAAGGACGTATTCCTGAAAAACCTACCTATCAGATTTCGTATGACTTTATGAAATATATTGCTCCCTTTTCTTCAAATGGGGTTTACATTTATCGAGATAGTTCGACTGGTTTTTTTGATACTGTTTCTGTTTCAAAGGAACTCATATTTGGGCCAGCTAGAGAATTTATATCTGAAGGATTTTTTATCACTTTCGAAAGCAATTACTCAAGAAATTTTTGGAGTGAATTGGTACCCTATGATACAATACAAGTCCACTTTTGCCAATATCCAGTTTCGGGCGGGCATGAAATTCTTTATGACGGTACTG
>JBCCCJ010000571.1:0-4712 GCA_039033615.1 Bacteroidota bacterium | reverse complement strand
CCATGCGGTGCTTGTAGAGGGGGGTAACCCGATCCAAGATGGCTTCCAGATCGGTGAAAGCATCGCCATTTTTGTCATCTACAAAGATTTCAAACAGCAAGACGATGGTTCGGGGAATGCCTCCTGTCAACCTGCGCAGGGTTTCTACTCGTTGAGGTTCTTTCTCCAGGATTTCCTGCACTGGATTTTCTGGATAGTGAGAGCCGAGTTCCAAAAGGAGCTGTTCGGTTTCTTTCTTATTCAGGCCATCCAATCGCTCTATTTTGAATAACTCAAAGAAGGGATCGTCATATTTGAAGAAGGATTCGGCAGCTACCGCACTTCCGGCAATGATCCGTAGCTCAGGATAGGCAGATAAGATCTCTCGCAAGCGTTGCTTTTCGGCTTTGGAAAATCGCTTGAACATGTCCCCAAAGTTGTCAATGAACAACAGCAATTTTTGCTGGTGGGCACGCAGTTGTTCGATCAGCAATTTGAAGGCTCGTTCCTCATAGCGGTCTCGGGACTGCTCATACAATGTGTCCATGGCATCGAACAACCCTGCGAAGCGGGCGTCTTTCCGCTCCAAATAATGAGCGATGGTTTCCCAAAATTTGAATAGGCGGGAGATGCTGTATTCTTCTTCGTTGAACACCAAAGGAATCAGCCAAGGGTTGAGGGCAGGATCGTTTTCCACCTCATAGCTCAGTCGGAGCAGCAAGGTGGTTTTTCCCATGCCCCGCAAACCAATGATGAGCAGGTGTTGCTCAGGGACCTCCATCTTGGCCGATTGGATATCTGCAAATAGCTTGGTGAATTTCTTCAGCCGGACGACGAAACTGTCGATCAATTGTTGCTTCGTCAACAAATCTGGGTTGTAGATGCTCGCAACAGTGCGGCCCAAACCAGTTGCTATTGATTTTTTTTCTTGTTCCACCATCTTTGCAAAATGTATGAGTTGAACCGAAAGATTTGCGCCCCTTCATCAAAATGGATGTAGCCATCATACATCAAGGACTCGATGACAGAATGGTAGGCTGAGAGTTCGCTAGCTTCTGCGATGTTGGCTACTTCAGCTTTCGTTAAGATTTCTTTTGCCGCTAGTTCATCCAACAACTGGATGGCGAAATCATACGACTGAGGAGGAAAAGCGTCTTTCAGTCTGAGGTAGTAATGCTCGAAGTAGATGTCATTGCGAATGTTCATCAACTGATTCAGGGCCTTATCTACTTCCGCTGACGTGAGGGGTTGTTCCTTGACTTCGAATACATCAATCAGCTCCTGGACTGCCAATTGGATGTGAAAGGGAATCAACCATTTGATGGTACCGAGCAGATAAGGGATGGTGAACTCATCAACAGTTACTTGATAGGCGTCTAGCAACTGCGTAGCCAACTCCGTTGCCTCTTCTTCAGAAAGCGGAGGCACCTCAATGACGTTCAAATCATTGATGACCTTGGTAGAAGTGAGCTTTTTAACGACCGCAGGTAAGCCAATGGAACCAGTGTAAATGAAGCGAATGTTTTGAGCCGCTTGTTGGCGGAGTTGCCGATTCAATTGGAGAAACTGCTCGGCTGCTGCTTTGTCCTTGGAATCCCGAATATTCTCCACCGTCTGCGGGAATTCATCCACCATGATGACAATGGTGTCTTCAATCTTCTCAAACTTGGCAATCAATTCTTCAAAAATCGCCCGAAAGCTATCCTCTTTGATCCCGCTTTTCACTTCAATTTCCAGGAAAGGGAACTTGACTTTCTGAACTTTCGTGAAAATATCCTTGATGAAACTGGCGGCATGGCTTCGTTTGCTGGTTATCTGTTTGATCGCATTACTCTCCAGGATTTCCTCGATCAGGCGTTCATAAAAGCGCTCAATTTCATGGATAGATTCGGTCGTGATGTAAATGAAGTAATAGTTTTCTCGGGGATTATCCTCCAAGAAACGCATGATGGAGGTCTTTCCAACTCTCCGGGGCGCCGCTAAATAGACACTAGATCCGGAATCTAGTCGTCGGTATATTTTGTTCACAATCTTGTTTCGAGGAAAGAAGTCTTTTCCTCTCGAAGGGATTCCAACGACATTTTTCATTTTGGCAATTAATTTATTGTCAACATACGAAGGTAGTTGGCAATTGTTTTATTGTCAAGTGTGCCTGTCTTGTTTTTCGTGCGGACTAGCCTTCACTCAGCAGGTTTCAATTGGGCGACTTCCAACTCGGCCTTGCCAATGGCTGTCATCGTCAGGCGAACTTCTTGCTCGCTGAAGGTGAGTTCTTCTGGAATCAATTCGGAGAGGTGGGCATTGAGGCGCAATTCTGGGAGGAGGAGCAAGCCGGCAATGGATTTTCGGGTGTCGGCGACAATTTGCTCCCACTCTCCCCAAAACCAGGCGTTGAAGGCTTCTTCGACTCGATTGAGCAGGAGACTTCGCACCCGTTTGGCTACGAGCTTGGTGGCAAAGCTGGCATCTACCAATTCGACTTTCAACTCATCGAGGAAAAAGTGGCGATTGCCTGCTTCTAGTCGGGGCTGGCAGGTGATGCGCAGTCCTGTCCGCAGGGGATACCCGATTCGTTTTCGCCCCCACAAGCCTCTGGCCTGGACCTGAATCTTCAGGTGATCTGCTTGCCAGGAAATGTGCTGGACCTGCCAACTAGCAGTTAAAGGAGGCGCTAGCAAAGGGATGTGGGCTTGCTGCAAGGTCTGCTCTACCCAATGGAGGGGCAGGTGGGCCGCCAGTTTGATGTGGGTGTCGCCGCTGGGATCTTCCCCCAATTCCCATCGCGGCAGGGGCGAAACTTCTTGTTCTTCCGGCGCTTCTCCAATCCACAAATCGGCCTCTGCTTCGGCTTTTACCCCCAATTGTAAGGCGGTTTTGCTAAGGGAGAACGTGCTCAAAGTCAACTCCTCGGGAGCTGGAAAGGCTTGTAACCAACTGGGCCAACTACCCGGCAATGGCCATGCTTGATGAGTGGCTTCCCAGCCCAGTCTGGCCCAAGTTTCGGCTTGGAGAAAGGAATGGATTTGTTCGTCGATCTGCTGCGCGACCGATTGGAGTTCTCCCTCCAGCATGGGGCCTACCACGGCAGAAAGCGGTACTGTGAGCGGGCCTACGCCTAAACCAGGCTTTTTGTGCCAGGTATAGGCAAAACGACTGGATATCTGCACACTCCAATCAGGACGGAGGGAAAAGTAGGTCCTGAGTTGCAGATCGACCACAAACCAGACTTCTTCCCAGGGGGAAAAGCTGCGCAACAAACTCCTCACTCCCAGGCCTTCGGTCCGAATCTTGGCTTGAACCTGAAGGCGAATGCGGGAAAGGATATGATCCTCTGCTCCTTCTAGGGTCAAGGCTTGCAAGGGAGTCAGGTGAAGTCCGCGGATTCCGCCCCCCAATTGCGGCACATCTGCATGTTCCCGGAGAAAGATCGCCAGTTGATCCTGGGCGACTTGTTCCAATAAGGGAAGGGGAAGACGAATGTGCCAGTGCATGAATGATCAGTAGCCAGGAGTAAGGAAAAGAGGATCAGGATTCGGTTTTGGAAGAGGCATCGGTGTCAGATGTATTTCGCCATCGCTTGAACCATTTGCTCAATTTAGAAAAAGGATGATCTGTCAAGTTAGAGAAAAAGGTGGCCGGCTCAATGTCTTGCCCTTTTCTTTGTAGATGCACGTGGATGCCTTTGGCCCCCAATAACAAAATTTGCGCCGAAAAATATACCCACAACAGCAACATCACGACCGAACCAGCGGCTCCATAGGAAGAACTGATACTCGAATTGCCGATATACCAGCTAAAACCAGCCTTCCCTGCAGAAAACAACAAGGCGGTCACAAAAGCACCTCCAAGCGCATCTCGCCACGCAATTCGAGCGGAGGGCAAATACCGAAAGATCGCGGAAAACAACAGCGTCATCACCGCCAGGCCAATGGCAAAGTCGAGGGAGTAAATCAACCAGAAGTACCAATCAACATGCTCGATCCATTCAAATAACCAGGGCTGCCAGCTCGTGAGGCGATCCAATACTTGGCTCTCTACCTCTTTCAGCAGGGAAGTCATGGCAACCAGCAAGGTGTCCAATAGCATGGAGACCAATAGGATGAAGCCCAAGGAAAGCACCATGGCGAAGGACAAGATGCGATCAACCACCAATTTGAGGATGCCGCCTCCAGTGCTAGGCGCCAATTTGCTAGGCAGTTCCCACATCGAATTGAGGGAGTCCTGTAGGGTGTAGAAAACTCCGGATGCACCAAACAACAAGGAGGCAATTCCCAGGATGGTGGCAACCCAGGAATCATCATTCAGTTGAATGTTTTCGATGATCTGTTGGACTTGGAGGGCGGTATCGGTCCCAAAATTGCTCTCAATTTGGACCAGAATTTCCGTTTGAACCTGGCTTTCCCCCACGAAGGCTCCCGCCAGGGTGATCACGACAATCAAAATGCCAGGGAGGGAGAAAAGGGTATAGTAAGCGATGGCGGCTCCATGTTTGAAGCCCTTCTTTTCATTAAATCCGATTACGGTGTCGTAGAGGAACTGCCAAAGGTTTCGAAGAGGTTGAAGCAACATGCAAGAAGAGGTAGCAGCAGCTGGAAGGCTCAGGTTTTGAACCCCAACTGCAAGGTGTCGGGTAACAACTAGCTTGAGCTAGGGAAAGATTCCCTAACGAAAGCATTTGAGGAATAGCGAGTTGCTCTAAGTGAGACTTGAAAAATAACTTCCTCTTTTCGCGT
>JBCCCJ010000570.1:0-4714 GCA_039033615.1 Bacteroidota bacterium | reverse complement strand
GGCGCATCGCGACTGCCACCTTTGCTACCGAGGTGCGCATCCCTAGCGGGCTGCATGTTTTTGGAAATCTGATGTATCCAAACAACCGAAGCGCGATAGCGATTCGCAATTCGGCAGAAATAGATGTCCTCCTGAAACAAGCAGGCGCATCGCGACTGCCACCTTTGCTAGCGAGGGGAGCATTCCTAGCGGGCTGCATGTTTCTGGAAATCTCATGCCTCAGAACAACCGAAGCGCGATAGCGATTCGCAGTTCGGTAGAAACAGATGTCCTGCTGAAAAAAGCAGGCGCATCGCGACGGCCACCTACTGGGAGGTTCTCTTCTTAGTGATACTTGAAAAATAACTTCCTCTTTTCGCGCGGTTATTTCGTTTCAGGTCGAGGAAGAAAAACCGACTTTGGCGGGCCAAGGGAGGCTTTCTTTGACGAAGAACTGGGACGAAATAACAAGTGAAAAGGTCCAAGTTATTTTTTGAGTCTCACTTAGGTACATCTGACGTACCCCCTCTAAAAGTTCCCTTTGGGGGGAAAATTTCAGGAGTCTCTTGCAATTGCTTGATTGCTTCCCTCATTTCGGATTCAAAAGTTCTCAGCAGACTCGGGTATTCCTCCAAAAATGTGAGGATATCCGCGTACTGACTGCACGCTGGTCAATTGCAATATTTCCGGATCAAAGTATAGGCATTGATGTCGCCCAATTCTCCTGCGCGGCTCCAATCCAAACAAGCGCCATCCAGGTCTTCGGCTTGGAGTTTCACCTGCGCCCTGGCGTTGTAGGCCTGTGGGTCCGTGGGCGAGGCCTTGACCACCCGATCGAGATCTTTGATGGCATCGTCAAAGTACTTCAAGCTGATGTAGGCCTCCGCTCGGTCAAAGATCAGCTCGATGTTTTTGCCTTTGGTGATTTTGATGGCTTTGTTCAAATCCTGGATGGCTCCCCGGTAATCTTGCAGTCCGCTTTTGGCGAGGGAGCGAATTTGATAGTAGCGATATTCTTTCGGGCGACCTTTGATGGCAATGTTGAGATCCAGCATGGCTCCCAGATAATCTTCGAGGCCTAGCTTGGATCGGCCACGGTTGTAATAGGCCTCTGCATTTTCGGGATTGATGTCCAGGGCGAGGTTGAAGTCCTGGATGGCTCCGGGGTGATTGCCCAACTGGTAGCGACTGAATCCCCGGTTGTAATAAGCCGCATCATTGGTGGGATTGAGCTTGATGACCATCGAAAAGTCAATTTCCGCCCCTTCAAAGTCCTGGCTTTTCATTTTGTCCATGCCCCGGTTAAACAATTGTTTTTCCGTCTGGGCCTCTGCAAGCACAACGCTCATCACCAGCAAAAGAAATATAGCAGCTCTCATTAGAAAAGAATTAGGTTCCATTTTCCTCAAAAATAGCCATTGTGGTCTTTTTATTCAATCCACTTCTTTTCCCTTTCCACCAATAGGCATATCTTGCCAGCCGATTGGAGGGAGTTATGCTGAAAAAACTCATACAGGCTGTTTTTCAGAGTATTTTGGGGTTTGAACGCTACCTCTTTTGGTTTTCGCGTTTCAAGATTCACACCCTACACCTGGACTCCCAAAAGAAAGAAGGAGATTTTTTCCATTTCCTTACCCTACTCTCCCCCAGCGATCATGTGTTGGACATTGGCGCCAACATCGGCATCATGACGGTCCACCTGGCAAAGGCCTGCCCCCAAGGAAACATCAGTGCTTTTGAGCCCGTCCCAGATAATTTTCAGACCCTGAAAAAAATCGTCGCGCACTACCAACTCCCCAACGTAGCCTTGCACCCCATCGCGCTCGGAAACCAGCGAAGCAAGATTCAGATGGCGATGCCCATCATGAAAGGGGTTCGGATGCAAGGCCTGAGCTACGTAACCCATCCCAGCATCGAAGGCTATGAAACGGAGCACAATGCCTATGAGGTAGCTCAATGGCCCCTAGACGAATTTGGTCCATTGCAAGGGCAAGCTGTCCATGCCATCAAGATGGATGTGGAGAATTACGAACAATTTGTCCTAGCTGGTGGCAAACGACTGCTTCAGACCCATCATCCTATCATTTATACAGAATTGTGGGACAATGACAATCGCCAGGCCTGCATTCAATTGCTGGAAAAAATTGGCTATCAGTGCTTTGTTTTCACCGGGCAATCACTCGTCCTGTTTGATCCGCACCAACACAGTCAACACAACTTCTTTTTCCTACCAGAAAAAGCCGATTCCTCTGCTTCATAAATCGAAACAAGTCCTTATCTTTCGCCGGAATTACCTAGCACGCGTATGATTTCATTGACGGCTCCTCAAGCCCCTGTCCAACTTTCTGTTCCATTATCCTCCTCTAAAAGCGAAAGTAACCGAGCCTTGATCATCCAAGGGTTGAGTCGGGAAAAGATTGAGCTACATAACCTCTCCAGTGCCAGGGATACCCAAACCATGATTCGACTGTTAGAGTCAGAAGGTCATGTGTTAGATGTGATCGACGCTGGGACCACCATGCGTTTTTTGACGGCCTTTTTTGCCGCTACCGGACGGGATCAGATCCTGACCGGAACGCCTCGCATGTGCAAGCGACCGATTGGGATTTTGGTGGAAGCCTTGCGGAGTTTGGGCGCGAATATTCAATACTGGAAACAAGAAGGCTATCCCCCTCTCCACCTCCAAAGCAGCGGACAGCCCCTGAATGGGACGGAACTCGATATGCAAGGCAATGTCAGCAGCCAATTCATTTCGGCCATTCTGATGATTGCCCCTACTCTACCGGAAGGTTTGAAGCTCAACTTGATCGGGGACATCAGTTCGCGCCCTTACATTGACCTGACCCGATCCATCATGGCTCACTTTGGGGTGAAGACCCATTGGGAAGGCCAAAGCATCATTGTCGCTGCTCAGGCTTACCAGGCAGGAGCATACACCATTGAATCAGATTGGTCTGCGGCCAGCTATTGGTATAGCGTTGCGGCCTTGTCCAATCAAGCGAACATCCATCTCCAGGGCCTTCGTGCAACTTCCTGGCAGGGCGATCATCAGGTTGCTCAGATCATGCGTCATTTTGGCGTAGCAAGTACCTTTGATTCAACGGGAGTACGTTTGACCCGGACCGACTGGCAGCCCAGCGAAGAGGTATTGGAAATTGACTTTGTGGAAACGCCAGATTTGGCTCAGACCATCGCTGTCGTCAGCGCGGGCTTGGGACAGCCAGTGAAAATGACGGGCTTGCATACCCTCCGGGTGAAGGAAACCGACCGCATTGCTGCCATCAAGGAAGAACTGGCCAAGTTTGCCGTAGAGGTAGAAGTCGAAGGCGATGAAGCCATGATCATTCGAGGCAAAGTCAATGACGCCAAACCGACCATCCATACGTACGAAGACCATCGGATGGCCATGGCTTTTGCCCCCCTTGTCCTGACCCAAGGGAAGTTAGACCTGGATGAACCCGAAGTCGTGAAAAAATCCTACCCGGAATTTTGGGAACATCTGGCACTTGCCGGAGTTCAGGCTCAGGAATGGTAGTTCCGGAATCTCAACCATCAACGTATGAATGTTCTCATCATTGGGGCCGGAAATATGGGCACCACTTTCGGGCAAAGCTTCATCAATGCCAGTGCCATTTCTCCTGCCCAGCTTTACTTCATGGATCATCAGGCCGTCAAGGCGGATCTGGTTTCAGAATTGAGCCATCATCCGCTCGCCTTTGAGGCAACTGAGTTGACCACCGAGATGGATTTGATTATTCTGGCGGTCAAGCCTCAGGACTTTCCAGAATTGGCTAGCAAGCTCAAAGGGCATCTAGAGGCCCATCAATTGATTCTGTCTATCATGGCCGGGTTGCAGGTGGATGCCATCAGCGAGGCCCTGGGCATTGACAAAATTGTGCGAGCCATGCCCAATCTCCCGGCTCAAATCGGTCGGGGCATGACGGTATTCACCACTTCACCTTCTGTTACTCGCCTGGAGATTTTCACCGTCCAGAATCTGCTCAACACCACCGGAAAGACCTTGCATACCCCCAGTGAACCCATGATTGATGCAGCTACGGCAGTATCCGGTAGCGGCCCTGCTTTTGTCTATTTCTTCATGAGTGCCATGATGGAGGCAGCCCGAGAGATGGGCTTTTCTGATTCCGAAGCACAATTACTGGTGCGCCAAACCTTTTCTGGCTCGGTCAGCCTTCTGCGCCAAAGCAATCGGAGCAGTGACGATTGGATTGCCAAAGTTGCTTCCCGAGGCGGGACTACGGAGGCAGCCCTGGCTTTTTGGCAGCAGAAAGATTTGAAGGCCCTGATTGCCCAAGGACTTGAAACCGCTAGAAAGCGTGCGGAATTCCTGAGTGGGAGTTGACAGAGGAGGTATGCTTCCTCTATTCTCATGTAACGATCGTCGGAAGACTGTCTGCTTGATAGCCGAAAAAGTCTCTCATGGTTATGACCTTTCTCAGTTGCGGAGGGTTCAGAAAATCTGTATTTTCATACAAGAAGATACAACCTAGCTACTCTTAGGAGCCTCTTTCATAGCAACTACGGTCTATGCTCTGGCGCACATTTGAAACATATTTGAAATTTGAGAAGGGCGCGTCTCTTCATACCCTCCAGGCTTATCGGCGAGATCTCCATCAATTGGCGGATTTTTTGAAAGAATTGGCAGAAGTTGACCTATTTGAAGCAGCTGGTGTTCAGGCAGTCCGCCATACTTGGTTGCGAGAGTGGATGGTAG
>JBCCCJ010000569.1:0-4715 GCA_039033615.1 Bacteroidota bacterium | reverse complement strand
ATTTCTGATTGAATTTTGGTGGCAGATGGCATGATCTCCCCTCCCTGCTGGGTTTGAAAGCCCGCCAGTTCGGTCAGGAGTTGATCGGCCTGGGCGTAGGAACCTTCCGCGATACCCGTTTGAAGCGCGGCATGATAAGCCTGAAAAAAGTTTTGAGCAATGTGGAAATACTGATCTGATTCGCTTTCCGCTTGATGTTGATGATCAGATTGGGCAGACAACCATTGATTGTTAGGATCAGAAGGATTGGGCACCACACTGAGTAAACTCCCAGTAAACGCCATCCGCAAAATATTGACCCGCTCATCGATTTTCAGGAGTTCTTTATCAAGTTTCCCCCGGTCGGCCTGGGCTCGGTTGTGGGCCGCCCGAACCGCATCCCGCAATTTGTAGGAGCCATCTTGAGCAAAAAAGTCGATGTAGGCCGCTCGCTTCTGGTTAGGAGACAGGCCAAGCATGGGAAATAGATCCGGGTGCTTGCCCAATTTGACCAGAGGAACTCGATGCCACTCCCGACTATTGGCAAAAAGGCTCAACAAAATCTGATCGGCACTCAATCCGTACCAGCTTTCTTGGCGGGAAACTTTGCGCAGCACTTCGCGAGAAAGGGTATGGATGGGCTTCATTCGTCCCTTAAAATCCTGTACCACCAACTGACTAAAAGCGTCCGCATGTTCTTGGCTCACGCTTTGCTTCCTGACCTCATCAGCGGAAATCTCCTTGGCCTGTAGCGTAATTCCACTCGTCAGGAGCAACAGCAAGGTCAATGCGGCCCGTTTTTCGCGCAACTTTTGGAGTTGTTTTCGCACTTGAGAGAAGCGGGTTCGGGAGCTAAAGAAGGTCCAAATCATCCCCAGAGTCAGTAGGCCATAGCCCACATAAGAAATCCAAGTACCCCAGAAGTCGTGATTTACGCTTAGATAGGTCCCTTTTTCATCCCGGTCATAAGAAGATTGAAAAAAGCGATACCCATCATAGTTCAAGATGTGATTCATATAGATTCGAAAATCCTGCTGAATGCCCTGCCGGGGATCGAGCAATTGGACTTCGCTGGCGTAAGAAGCCGCGCTATTCGTTCCGGGATACGTCTCCAGCTGAAAATCATAGAGTTTCAAGGCAAAGGGAAGCTCGCGAACCTTGGAACCATAGGCCACTTCCAGATGTAGGTCGCCAGCAAGCACCTTTCCCGGGCGTCCCTGAATTCCCTTCTGTCCATAGATGAATAGGTCTTGGGGTTGGCCATTGATCGCGACTTCCAAATTGAGCGCAGCCTGACTTTCGCGGCGAACCTTCAAATCTGAAGCGACCACCTTGACCCGAGATTGAGGATGGAAATCAGCAAAGACAAAATTTTGCTGACCATCGGAGTATAAAGCCCGCAAGCGCAAGGGTTGAAACCCATCCGTAGGCAAAAGCGTGTCTTTTTCCTGGGTGGCCATGACCATAAAGCTCAACGGGCGAGGACTCGCGATTTGGAGTTGATCGTTTTGGTAGCGCAACTGGACGGCAGATGAAAGGGGGTTCGCAGGAGAAAATTGCAGGGCACCTCCTCTCAGTTGTTTGGAATCCCCTTCGCCCAAAAAATATTCTTCCCGCCCGTTCGCCCCTGCGACCACCAGTTTCAATATAGGCCGTCCATTGGGGTGCTCCACCAAGACGGTGGTGGGATTGGGAATGAATTGCTTCAGCTTCACTTCCACCACATCTTTCCCCAACTGATAGGTTTCTTCGAAGTGATTTCTTCCCAGGCTAGCAAAGAGGACGGGTTCTGCAAATTCATAGCTCTGACTACCTTGATTTGCCTGAAAGGTCAAATAGGTCTCCGAGGACAAAAACTCATTCGAAGTGGCTTCCTCCCGGATGTGCATCATGCCTTCAAAACTGGCGTATCGAGTAACCCCAGCGCCGATGAGGATCACCACAATCGCCGAGTGAAACATCAGCAAGGCCCATTTCTTCTGCTGAATCATCCGAAACTTTCGAATGTTGACCATGACTGCTATCGCAAACAGCGCCAACAACAATTCGAACCACCACGATTTGAAAATCACTTTTTGCGCCGCACTGGTTCCAAAGTCATTTTCAATGAAGGTGGCTACGCCGATCGCAGCGGCAAATAACAACAGGTAAATTCCAGATGCCTTGGTGTTGAATAAGGGCATCAACCTTGAAGAGAGGGAACGCAAGAGGGGTTTCATGAGTGGGCTTGATTCAAATTGAGCTTTCAATATATATAAAAGCCTTCAACCAACCTTCTTCCTTTTCCTTTCGCCCTTGCTCAGTTCGTTGAATGCAAGGTCTCCATTTTTTGTTGGGAAGGAGATCGTTCGAGTTTAACCGGACTTTTTCCTTTTTAGAGTCTGATTTTCCGGCTCTGGGAAGATTTTATATTGAAATCCCGTCATATATCTCCTATCTTTCCTTTCCAATCTTGTACCTCTCTTGAACAAAACGCTACATACTGCCTATCTGGCCAGCATGGCCTTCATTGTGGTGATGGTTACTTTCTACTTGATCTACGTAGGTCAATCTTATTACACCACTCCCTTTGAAGAACGCTTCTACCATCCTCAGCATGAGTGGTTTGAGCCGGGTGGGGTATTTGGACATGGCTTGGGAATCTTTGGCACCCTGATGATGCTATTTGGGGTGGGGATTTACATCGCGAGGAAAAGATTCAATTTTCTTGGTCGCTTCATCCGCCTCAAATACCTGCTAGAATTTCACATCTTCCTTTGCACCCTGGGGCCCATTCTGATCCTGTTTCATACGGCTTTCAAATTTGGCGGGATTGTATCCGTCGCCTTTTGGAGCATGGTTGCGGTGGTCGTGAGTGGAGTCATTGGACGCTTCATTTACATCCAAATCCCCCGCAGCATTGAAGGTCGGGAATTGACCCTGCAAGAAGTCAAAGCCTTAAAAGATGATTTAACCCGAGAATTGAAGCATCGCTTTCAATTGGAACCCGCTGTACTGCAAGCGGTAGTACAAGTGACCAATGTACCAGAAAGCCCGGATTCTTCTCTCAAACAACGCTATCAAACCCTCAAACAAACCTTGAACCAACATCAGGTACGAGGGGAAGAACGCAACGTCATTCTGCGTACGGCCAAAGAAGAAATCAAATTGGCTGGGAGAATCAATCGCTTGGAGACGATGCAGCGCTTGTTCAGATATTGGCACGTAGCTCACTTACCTTTCGCCCTGATCATGTTGGTCATCGTGATTTTTCATGTCGGGGTTACTCTCGCATTTGGTGCAACCTGGATTTTCTGATGGAACTACTACTCGAACAAATCATCATCTATGGCCTCGCCTTCCTGCTGATTGCAGTGGTGATCTTTGTATACCTGAGGAGTAAAAAACGTACTTCAGAAGAAACGGTACAGAAAGTCGCCATTGCGAAGGAAGAGGGCTTGTTCGAGCCAGTTTCCCTTCACCCCTACATTGATCTCAATACCTGTATCGGAAGTGCTGCTTGTGTAGCCGATTGTCCGGAGAAGGATATCCTGGGCATTGTGGATGGAAAAGCCACTGTCATCAATACCTCCAACTGTGTGGGACATGGCGCTTGTTTCCACGCTTGCCCGGTAGAAGCGATTTCTTTGCGCATCGGTACCGAAAAGCGAGGCGTGGATCTGCCGCACGTGAATCAGAACTATGAAACCAACGTTCGAGGCATTTTCATCGCTGGGGAATTGGGGGGCATGGGTCTGATCAAAAATAGTGTGGAGCAAGGGCAACAGGCTGTTGAAAGCATGGTCAAATCCAAAAAGGCCAGCTTACCTGATGTCCTCGATGTGATCATCGTGGGAGCAGGACCAGCCGGTATTTCAGCTACGCTTGCCGCCAAAAAGCATGGCATGAGCAGCGTCACCTTGGAGCAGGAATCATTGGGCGGTACCGTCTTTACTTTTCCTCGATCCAAAATCGTCATGACTGCGCCGATGTATTTGCCGCTTCATGGCAAAGTCAAGCTGTTCGAAACCTCCAAAGGAGAATTGCTGGAGTTATGGCAAACCCTCATTCGGGAGCACGACCTCAAGATTGTCGAGAAAACCAAAGCCGAGCAGATCATTCCTCAAGAGAATGGCACCTTCAAAGTCATCACCAATACCGGAGAGACCTACTTCGGCAACCATGTGCTGCTGTCGATCGGTCGGAGGGGTACACCTCGCAAACTAGGCTGTACCGGGGAAGAATCGGAAAAGGTCGCTTATCGACTCCTGGAGCCAGAGCGCATCTCCGGTAAGAAAGTCCTGGTAGTAGGAGGCGGAGATTCTGCGATTGAATCCGCGATGTTGCTCATGGACGAAAATGAGGTAACCCTCAGTTATCGAAAAGACAAATTCTATCGTCTCAAACCCAAAAATAAAACCAAGATCCTCGCCGCAGAGGAAAGTGGCGCCTTGCAGATCATGTATAGCTCCAATGTATTGGCCATCAATCCAGAGAACGTCCTCCTGAAAACGGCGGAAGCTGACGAAGGGGTCCTGCTCCCCAATGATCTGGTCTACATTTTTGCGGGAGGAGAATTACCCACTCAATTTTTGCAGAAGGCCGGGGTGGAAATCACCAAACGCTTTGGCTACATTATCAAAAAACACAAGTAAGCCCATGTTTCACCACACACAACTTCCCATTGTTGGATTTCGCTTGCTCTTGTTGAGTTGGCGAATGTGGGGAGTGGGTCTTGTTTTTTTGCTGGTGGGCAT
>JBCCCJ010000568.1:0-4716 GCA_039033615.1 Bacteroidota bacterium | reverse complement strand
GGCCTTGTACCTAACATTAGGTACAAGGCCGAAAAATATGCCTAAGCTTTGGTATTGGATGCGGGGGTAGGAAGTCAGATTTTTGACCATTATTTAGAATTGATCTAAATAATTTTCTCTACCTCCTTGATTCGCTTGAGATATGATGCGCTTTTGTCTGGTTATTGGGAGTCTTTGCCTCGGATGGCTGGGATGTAGTTCTCCTGCTACGAATGAGTCCGCTCAGGAGCAGAAGTCTACTGCTCGCAGAATGGTATCCATCAGCGGCTCTCTCACAGAGATTCTCTGTGAGGCGGGCATGACCGAGCAAATTGTAGGGATTGACGTAACCAGTACCTATCCGGATAGCATTCAATCGCTTCCCAGAATTGGCTACACGCGGAACATCCCGGTAGAAGGGGTGGTTTCCCTGGCACCTGATCTGATTGTGGGCCGGGCTGGGGATATGAAGCCTGAAACGCTGGATCAACTGCGGTCTTTGGAGATTCCCATGTGGTTATTTGAGCAAGTATATACCGTAGAGGGAACCAAAACCCTGATCCGCCATGTATGCGATAGCCTCAACCAACCGGAAACGGCAACCCGCCTCATTTCAACAGTAGAGCAGGAACTGGCTCAGATTCAGCCCATTCCTGTTCCCCCGAAAGTGTTGTTTGTCTATGCCAGAGGAGCGGGGAGTCTTTCGGTTGCAGGAAATGGAACCCAGGTTCAATATATCATTGACCTAGCTGGCGGGAAAAATGTGGCATTGGATTTCGAGGGATTCAAACCCCTCTCGACAGAAGTACTCGTGCAAGCCAATCCAGACGTCATCTTATTGTTTGACAGTGGCCTGAATAGCTTGGCAGGAGCCGAGGGCTTACTCAATGTGCCCGGCATCAGAGCCACCACCGCTGGGCAACAAGGCAACTTCATCTCGATGGAAGGCCAGTTGTTGACCGGATTCGGTCCTCGTCTCGGACAGGCAGCGGCAGAGTTGAATCGTTTGTTGATATCTATCACTACGGCTCCAACGGCTTCCCGCTAATGATTGGCCGCAATCTTTATACACGACTTTGGCTATTGGGCTTGGCAATGGTGCTTTCGGCACTCTTGGCCACCAAAATCGGTGCGGTAGAGATCAGCGTTTCTCAAATCTTACAAAGCATCGGGCAACACTTGGGCCTGCCCATTCAGGGGGAACTCCCGCGCCAAGTGGATGCCATCATTTGGGGCATTCGCCTCCCAAGAGTGTTGATGAGTCTACTGGTGGGTGGGGCATTGGCGCTTTGTGGGGCGGCTATGCAAGGCTTGTTTAGAAATCCATTGGCGGACCCTTCTATTTTGGGGGTATCCACCAGTGCTGCGCTCACCACTTCTATCGCCATTGTCCTGCTGGGGCCATATCTATCATCCTGGCAAGAAATGACCGGCATCCCGATGTTGCCACTGGCAGCTTTTGTAGGAGCGGTCAGTAGCATATACTTGATTTTTGGGATGTCCCGAAGCCGGGGGAAGATAGATGTGTCGATCATGCTCCTTGGTGGAATCGCCATCAACGCTTTGGCGGGTGCTGGCATCGGTCTGTTGACTTACCTTGCTGACGATGCCCAACTCCGAAGCCTGACTTTTTGGACCCTCGGCAGTCTCGGTGGGGTAGGGTGGAAGCAATTGGGCATCATGCTACTCGCCCTGACTAGCGGCTTGCTGTTGCTCCTGCCGATGGTGAAAGATTTCAATGCGTTGAGTTTGGGGGAAACAGAAGCCCGACATTTGGGCTCTCCGGTAGAAAGCCTCAAACGGCGGGTCGTCCTCGCAACGGGTCTGTGCATGGGCGTAGCGGTGGCATTCTGCGGGGTCATCGGATTTGTGGGCTTGGTCGTTCCACATATGTTGCGGCTCAGCGGAGGGGGACATCACCATTATTTGCTGCCCGCTTCGGTCTTGGCGGGTGGGGTGCTGTTGTGTTGGGCCGATGCGTTTTCCCGAGTCGTGGTGGCACCCGCAGAACTGCCCATTGGGGTGCTAACTGCGATGGCTGGTAGCCCAATTTTTTTGTTTTTGTTACTCAGACAGAATCGTCGCTGATATGATTGAGGTCCAACGGCTGAGCGTACAATTGCATCGAGGGTTTCGCCTTGACAATCTTGAATTTCGATTGGAAGAGGGAAGCGTTACGGCCATCATTGGCCCCAACGGAGCAGGAAAATCCACGCTGATTCGTTTGCTGGCCGGAGACCTTCCCATCACCAGTGGGAGCATTCGCTGGCAAGGAAAAGAATTGACCCAATTTCATCCCAAAGAAATCGCCCAGGAACGTGCCGTATTAACCCAAAAAATGCACCTAAGTCAGGCATTCACCGCCGAAGAGGTGGTCCTGATGGGGCGCTATCCTCACTTCAACCATTTCCCTCAACCAGCAGATTTGGCGATTACCAAGGCTGCCATCCATCGAGGCGAGTTGCAAGCCCTTGCCCATCGGTCTTATCATCAGGTCTCAGGGGGAGAGCAACAGCGGATTCAACTGGCTCGGGCCTTCGCCCAAATCGGAGGAAACAACGGACCCTATCTGCTGCTGCTCGATGAGCCCCTGAACAATCTCGATCTCCGCTACCAGCACCACCTGTTGCAACAGACTCGGGATTTTGCTTCGGAAGGGAACTGTGTCCTAATTGTCATGCATGAATTGAACCTGGCCAGTCAATACGCAGATCAACTGTTGTTGCTGGATCAGGGCAAGCAAATTGCCGTGGGTTCGCCTGAAGCGGTATGCCAATCAGAGCTGTTGTCCGAAGTATATCAATACCCTTTGTTGGCCCTGCCGCATCCTTTGAATGGACGGCCCATGATCATTCCTGCAACCCCTAACCCGGAATCAGGTGGGACCCGACACAACCATGATTCACCCCAAACCCTTTCTTCTTAACCCCAAAGCTTCCGATACGAAATGGAATCTACCCAACAACAATCTCTGGCAGACCGATGGTCCGCTCTGAAAACCCAACAACCCCAACTGAGAATTCGCAACGCAGCTCAGGAATTGGGCGTCACCGAAGTCGAGTTGTTAGCTACTCGCTGCGGAGAGCAGGTCGTTCGCCTACGTCCTGAATTCCAGGCCATCCTCAAGGAAGTAGAGAGCCTCGGAAAAGTGATGGCACTCAGC
Organism: Bacteroidota bacterium; assembly: GCA_039033615.1. Classification (GTDB taxonomy): domain Bacteria; phylum Bacteroidota; class Bacteroidia; order J057; family J057; genus JBCCCJ01. The sequence goes on along the minus strand of JBCCCJ010000568.1, from coordinate 1,574 downwards.
CGGAATGAGGACATTGTCCACGAACGCAAAGGCGTGTACCTCAACCCCAGCCTGGACAGCGCTCATGTAGGGCTATTTGTTGGAGAAGACATTGATTTGCGGATCTTTTTCCAAAGTTGGGGATCTGCTTTTGCGGTAGAGGAAATGGTTGGCAAGGAAGGGAAAACCAGAATTCGTCAAAGCCTGCAGTTTTTTGCCAAAGATGGCGCGGCCATTCATAAAATCTACCTCACTCCCCTGAGTAATCAGGCGGCATTTCAGCCCCTGGTAGATGATTTTACCCACGAAGACCAATCCCCCCAGCAATCGGTAGAACCGCCAACGGAACTGAAAACGTACGCCCAGGACAAGGAGGTGGATGTTGCCGCGTTCCAAGCCGCATGGATCAACCTCAAGGACACCCATGACTTTTTTGGCTTGTTGAGAAAACACAAGCTCGACCGCACACAGGCGCTCCGTTTGGCACCGGAAGGAAATTACGCCGTTCCCGTAGCCAACTCGGCCATGCGTCAGGTTCTCACCCTGGCAGCGGAGCGAGAAGTGCCCATCATGGTATTTGTTGGCAACCAGGGGATCATTCAGATCCACACCGGACCCGTCCGCAAATTGGTCGACTACAACGAGTGGTTCAACGTCTTGGACCCGGATTTCAATTTACACGTGAAGGAGCTTGCCATCGCAGAATCCTGGATTGTCCGCAAACCAACGGAAGACGGGGTCGTCACCGCCTTGGAAATCTTTAGTTCAGAAGGAACCCACATTGCTCAGTTCTTTGGCAAACGGAAACCAGGGATTCCTGAGCTGCAAGGATGGCGAAATATCATCGCAGAAATCGAACAACTTAACGCTACCCCAGATGTGTAATCAACTCGAAGTGCTCCGCAAAAATGAGAAGGGCTACCTGATGAGATGCAAAGGCTGCAAGCGCTTTCAGCTTGGTTTTGGCACCACGGCTTTAGCGCTGGATCATCAGCATTTGATGGGCCTTTGGAAGGAAATTGAGGGTCAATTGCGGGAGTGGAAAGATCGAATTCCCCACGGACAAAAGTCCTTTTACTTCGATACCGATTCCTCCCAGGTAAAACTGGTGCTCTGTTACGCGGAAATGAGTTGGTTGTACGAACTCATCTCCCAGGCGATGCTCATCCTCGAAGTCAAAGAGTTGGTGGATACGACTTCCGCTGACGAATGCTAGCATGGACGGAGATCATTCGTGTTGATTGGTAAGAATGGTTATAGTAGTCTCAACGTTAGATAGATAGGCCAAAAGCCCATTGGTTTCAATGGGCTTTTGGGTGTTTTTTTGAGAGATCAGGCATGTCTTCCGAGACAACGAGAACCTATGCACCGGGCGGCCCAATACGCAAGAGCCACGGCAAAAGGAGAAACTCCCCCCACCATGACACTTCTTGGTTTGTAGAAAACGGTTACTCTTTGCCGTACACCCGGACGTAGTCGATGATGAATTGCTGATTGGTTACGGTTTCATCCATGCCTTGAGAACCACCCCAGCCGCCGCCCATGGCGAGGTTCAAAATGAGGTTTTGGGGCTGATCGTAGGGCCAAGCCAAGTC
>JBCCCJ010000567.1:0-4731 GCA_039033615.1 Bacteroidota bacterium | reverse complement strand
GTTGCGCTATGGCTTCTTCTCCACTTTGCGCTAGGTGAATCTGATAATGACGGCGAAACGATGCGTGAAACGTCCGCAAATTTTGGCGTTCATCATCTACGTAGAGAATGCTGGGTTTCGCAGGCTTAGAATTCTTCATGCAGGTAGGGAGATTGGCGGGGAAACAAGTCTCGCAGGTCTTGAATGGCAGAGGCATCCAGGGTGCCCCATCCTCTGAACGAAAATTCAGCAGGATCGTGGGTGCCGTAGATCAAGGCAGAAATTGCCTGGGCTTTCAATTGATTGGAACTGGTGGGAATGGGTTTGATGTGGAGACGGTGATCTAGCCCCGCTGAGAGTTCATACGCACCTTCTTGCCAAGGACATAGGGGATCGGTGATGGAAATTCGGCACGTGCCCGCTCCGACTTTCAGGCCTTGCAAAGCGGAAAACTGGAGGACGCGGCCCATCGGTGGAGTAATCGCACTGATTTTTGGGTTCAGGTTTGGCAAAAACGGAGCTTCCAGGCCACTGGCTGGGAGGTTCAATTGTATCTGCCCAGCTTGTCCCATGTAGCGAGCCAACCAATTCAACAGCAGGTATTTGCCTTCTTGGTTGAGGTAAAACATCCGTTCGGCGACCAGGCGATCTTGCATCCCTACGGACTGGTAGGGCATCATGCCTACGATCTCCCCGGTAGCGGATTCGGCAGTGGCAAGCCAGAAACTGTTTCGATCCCGATGCTTGCGATCCCACCACCCTTCTTCTTTCCAGGCAAAGCCGTGGGTTTGCTCAAAATATTTGCGGGTAAATCGTCGATAGGTTTCATAGTCTTTTTGGAGGGAAAGCAAGCGGACCCGGCCACTCATGGGCATCTTCAACAAGGCTTGCAACTTCTCTACCGGAAAAGACATGGATAAGCGATAGGGAAAGCTCACGTATCCCATTCGTTCATAAAACGACTCTAAAAATGGGAACAGGCAGGAGACGACCGCTCCCCGTTCTTTTGCTCCTTGGAACAAGCGAGAAAGGGTCAATTTTGCGAATCCTTGTCGACGATACTCCGGATGTACGGCCACCGATCCGATGCCCGCCATGGGAAGAATCGTGCCGCGGATTTGCTGCTCAAATGCGACGTCAAACGCACAAGCTACCGTTTGCCCATCTTGGATGGCGAGGTACCCATCTGACAACTCAAAAAAGCTGCCCCACTTCTCCTCCTCCTTTTCCAAATCCCTGATGGGAGGCGTGGAATCAAAAGCAAACTGTCGAAGCCAAGAAGCCTGTTTCAAGCCAGAAATCCCATCTAATGCAAGGATATTTGTCATGAGTTGGTGTCCATTTTTGTTATCGCCCCGTCTAAGGAGTGAACTTGTTCATGATACTGAAATCTGTATCTTTGACCTATCTGAATTATATTATTTTTCTTATACCCAAACCTTATGATCCGTTTACCTCAGATTTTGTTGATCGCCTTATTCGTTCTGGGATTGGTGCCCCCCCAAGAATCTTTCGCTCAGGACGAAAAAGCTACACAAACCGAGCTAGAAGCCTTTTTGGACAACTTTGCGAAGGACTATGCCAATCTTCCAAAGTCCAAAAATATACAATCCCTCCTGAAATATTTCGATGAAAAGGCCAAGTCGAATATTTTCAGCTTTGGGATCTCCGGGCAATCCAGAGTTTCCAATTCAGACATTCCCGGATTTGAATCCTACCTAAAAAGCATCATCCGGGCTTCTGAAATCAACCTGACGTATGACATTCAAGATATCTATCACACCTATACCACTTCCACGTTTGCTTCTTTGTCCTATTCTTTGAATTATGAAACCAAAGAGACCAATGGAATTTGGGTCAAAGGCGTAGAAACCGTGATGATGGCGCTGGAAAAAAGCAATGATCAGTGGAAAATCGTTCACTACTCTATCATTCAGGTTGAAGATGAAAAGCTGAAAGGTACTTGTCTTTGTGAAATTTTCCTGACGGAAGAAGCGGACGGAGAAGTTGTAACCAAAACCACCATCCCTGATGGACGCAGCTACTCTAAGAAGTTCAACAACTTCGAATTCAAAACCATCGAAGGCGAATGGCTGATTCGGGCTGGAGACGATTCCTTCAAACGCCGCGCCAATGGAGAAATGGTGATGCTCAATGGAGAGGAAGAAACCAAGTTGGGCATTGCCAACAGCCGCCGCGAAGCCGTATTGATCATCCTGAAGGAGCGGATTTACGCCGATAGTTGCGCTCGTTTGCAGACCAAAAAGTAACCTTATTGATTTTCGAGCTGGGTCAGATGGTCTCGGTCAATGGATCCCATAGGAGTTAGCGGCCAGCGATCTACGATCCGGATTCCCCTCGGGAGCAGATGCTTCGGCAACTTCGCTTTCACAAACTCATATATTTCTTTCGGCTCGGCCTGTTGGTCGGGCCGAAGTTGCATATAGGCAATGGGAAGTTCTCCTTGGTCCCCCTCTTCTTTCCCCACCACCACCGAAGTCAGTACCGCAGGATGAGAGTCGATCACCCGTTCTACCGATGCGGGGCAAACCAACTGATCTCTGTACACCAAGGTTTGCTCCCAGCTCCCCAAAAAAACAGGGGGCTCCAAGCCTTGGGTCAATTGTTGTGAAGGGAACCATGTCTCCTCAGACAACTTGATTTCGAGACGATTGAGCCCGCTTGTTCCTTCGATGGGAGTTTCTTTCTTTTCCCACAAAGGAATCCAGGCAGGTTCAACGGCTTCCTTTTCCTGCCAAGCCAGCGGAAGTCCCTCCGGACTCAGGGTGATGCCCACGGAGGCAGCATTTTCCAAGGCGAAAGTCCGGGCAGATCGTCCCTGACTCACCAGCCATTGGGTAGTCATAGGAAATCCACGCTGCGCTTGCTCATTCCCCCACCTTTCCTGGTTCAAGCGCCCCGCCGTCTGAGGGATGCCGTCCAATAGCTCCGCCAGGTGCCCTTGGACTGATTGTCCTCCCAGTCCTACCAAGCCGGGGATCCATACCGTTCCCCCTTGCTGAAAGGGAAAGAACCAATCTGACCAGATGGCAAAGGGGCTGTCCACCTCTTCTCCCCAGACACAGTTGGGCGCTTCCGCTCTACCTAAGGTCTGATTCCACCACTCCCATTGGCGTTGAATCTCAGCTTGAGGCCATTCCATCCAACGGCTTCCGCTCCACTGTTGCCAATCGTGCCCCTGCCAAGAGACTGCTTCGGCAGAAAGTTTTTTCCGGCTGGCCAGAAAATCGCCCATTTGCTGACCAGGAATCGGCTCAGCTTTCCCTTTGCGGCGCAGGAGCGTACGCGCTTTCCAGCGTTGCATCCGCCCCAGATAGGCGCTGACCAGATCTACCTGGAGGATCCAAGTTAGGTTGGAGAGTTCTGGCCGCACGGCTTCTATCTGATCCCACCAATCCACTCCAGGAAAGGGAGCCGGTGCGATCAAGACGCGTGGATTGAGTTGAATCAAGGCTTCCTGAAAGCTGGATTCCGGCAACCCCAGCGGCACCAGGGCCGTCTCTGCCACCGCCATGCTACCCCAGAAGGCTTCGATGCTTTCGGGTATCATCGGCAGGGCGATGGCTACCTGTTTCCCTGCTCCTACCCCCAACTGCTGAATCAAGGCTGCGCTCTGTTGGATGCCTCGCCAGATGTCTGCATACCGCTTCTCAAAAGCAAATCCTTCCGCTGGATTCAAGGTACCCCTGACGGCAACCTCCGCGGCATATCGTTCACATACAGATTGCAAAGGATGGAGTTCGTCGTGAAAAAATAGGTTCATAGGAGGAAGCGACTTACGAGGAATCTGAGATCCGGTGATCCACGACAAAGGTAGGAGTTTTCCCCGTGTCTAAGCGGTCTGAAATCAGGCGGTCCAAAGGAGGGTGTATTACACAAATGGACATTTTGCAGAAAAAAACTACCTTCAGCTCGTGACTTTTCCTTCAGGCCAGCATCAAAGGTCTGTCTGAAGTACAAAGGATTCGATTTCCCTTCATTCCACTAACCCCCAAACTTCCCATCAATTATGGATTGGCAAGAAAAAATCTCTGAACTCACTTCTAAAGCGTTGGAATACGCTCCAAAAATTCTTCTCGGACTCGTAGTCATCATCATTGGTTTCTGGATCGCGAATCGGATTGCGAAACTGGTCACCAAAGGTCTCAAGAAACGCGATGCGGACGAAGCGCTGGTTTCTTTTCTCACAGATTTGGTGAAAATCTTGTTGAAAGCAGTCGTTGTTATCAGTGCCGCTGGCATCGTAGGCATCCAGACCACTTCCTTCGTTGCCATTCTCGGTGCAGCTGGCTTGGCAGTCGGTTTGGCCCTACAGGGCAGCCTGGCAAACTTTGCCGGTGGCGTGTTGATCCTGTTGTTCAAGCCATTCCGCGTCGGTGATCTGATTGATGCCCAAGGTTTCATTGGCCACGTACGTGCGATCAACGTCTTTGTAACTACCCTCGAATCTCCGGATAGCAAGACCGTGGTCATTCCTAACGGCCCGCTCTCCAATGGCAGCGTAACCAACCTGAGCACCCTCGGAAAACTCCGCGTGGATTTGGTAGTAGGTATTGGCTATGGCGAAGACATCCAGAAGGCTCGTAACGCGATCATGGAAGTCATGAAAAATGACCCCAAGGTCATGCAAGACCCAGCACCTAGCGTCAACGTATTGGAATTGGGCGACAGCTCCGTAAATCTGGCCGTTCGTCCGTACGCCACTCCCGCAGACTATTGGGATGTGTATTT
>JBCCCJ010000566.1:0-4733 GCA_039033615.1 Bacteroidota bacterium | reverse complement strand
GGCGATGAGTGGTGGGCAAAAGAACGATTCACCCCGGCTTTGAAGCTGTTCCAAATGGCTAAGAAAATGGATACAACTGAGCAGGCGCAACTTCGCCTCCAACTGCTCCAACAAGTGAAGGAAGGGGATGTGGCTCACCTCAGTGGTAATCCAGGCAAAGCGCTGGGACATTACCGACAGGCATCTGATTATGCGGCAGTCATCGGTCTGGCTCTCCATCCCTTGGAAAGGCGGTTCCAATTGTTAGGCGAAGTATCTCCCTTTCCGGCTCCTTCCGACTCTATGCAGGTGGATTCACCGATTGCTCCTCTCACAGACCCACAAACCGATTCTACTCAGAATCCCACTGAATAGACTGTCTTTTCTATCAAAGCTCCTTTCCCATGAAACATTCCACTTTCCTCCTCACCTTGCTGTGTGGGTTGCATGGCCTTTTGGCCCAAAACTTCTCCAATGGCTATCCCTGGGTCATGCCGTATGATGATTCAACGATCCAGACCTTTCTCCCGGCTTTTCCTAAACATCCGATTCAGGCTGATGAACAGGTTTCCATAGATGCGATGGGGAATTTTTCCATCAGCGGGGAAGCGACTCGCTTTTGGGGGGTCAACATCACCGCAGCTGGTTGTTTCCCACCCAAGAATCTGGCTCCAACCATTGCGGCTCGGATGCGAAAAATGGGGATCAATCTGGTACGCTTTCACCATCTGGATAATCCCTGGAGTGGGTCTGATGGTTCGCTTTTCATTGATGGGCAAGGTACCAGAAACCTCAACCCAGTTACCCTGGATCGTCTGGAATACTTCATCGCTGCGCTCAAAGCGGAAGGCATGTACGTCAATATGAATCTCAATGTCTCCCGGACCTTTTCTCCCCTGGATGGGGTAGCAGGAGCTGATTCCCTGGTGGACTTTGGCAAAGCGGTGACGGTTTTTGATCCGCAACTGATCGACCTCCAGCAAGAATATGCCGAGCAATTGCTGACCCACCTCAATCCCTACACGGGCTTACCTCTCACCCATGATCCGGTGATGGCCATGGTAGAGATCATCAACGAAAACTCCATCTATGGTTTTTGGAAAGGAGATCGCTTGCGGCCCTTCGTCCAAGGTGGTAGCTTACTCCAGCGACATAGCGACCAATTGGACAGCCTCTGGCATGCGTTTCTCCTGAACAAATATGGTAGCCAATCAGCTTTGGAAACAGCCTGGAATACAGGCGCAATTCCTCCGGGTCAAGGGGAACAAATCCAGAATGGAGACTTTGAAAGCGGTTCTATGAGCCCAGATTGGCAAATCGAATTACACGGCGGGGCTCAGGCGAATATTGGCACTACTTCCAACAACCCCTTTTTGGGCAGTCAATCCGGGCAAATCACCACCACCAATCTGACGGGTACGGATTGGCACATCCAATTCAAGCAAGTGGGGATGACGGTAGAGGCTGATTCCACCTACGCCATCCAATTTGCCGCACGAGCAGATGCCAACGTCAGTCTCAACGTGAGCGCCATGCGGGACAACGCCCCTTACACCTGGTACAGCGGGGCTACCTATGCCCTGACTCCTTCCTGGCAGACCTTCACCTTTACCTTTGTCGCACCGGAAGACAATGCCGACTTCACCCGCCTCTCCTTTAGCTTTGATCAACAAACCGCTGCCACCTACTGGTTGGATGAGGTCAGTTTTGCCCAACCCGCCCAACAAGGCTTGATTGCTGGCGAGACGCTGGTCCAGGGTAACATTGCACGCATTCCCTACTCCAGTCGCTTGATTTATACCCCCCAACGGATCGCTGATCAAGCCGAGTGGACCATGAGTATGCAGACTGCCTTTTACCAGGAGATGAAGGATTTTCTGAAGCAAGACCTGAACATATCGGTTCCCATCACTGGCACCAATGCATTGGTTGGCCCGCAGGATGTGCTTCCGCAAGCAGATCTGGATTATGTCGATGACCATTCCTATTGGGATCATCCCTGGTTTCCCAATCAGCCCTGGGACCCAAACGATTGGCAGATCGCCAATGAATCCCTCCTCAAGGAACCCAACGGCAGCGCCATCAGCGGCATTTTCAGCGGCCTTGCCATGACCCATAAACCCTACACCGTCAGCGAATACAATCATCCTTCGCCCAATCGCTATCAAACCGAAATGATGGCCCTTTTGCCTGCCTATGCTTCTTTTCAGGGCGCAGATGGCCTGATGATTTTTGAATACAGCGGAGACAATACCAATTGGACAGAAGATCGCATCCCCGGCTACTTCAGCATTCAGCGAAATCCCGCTCTGATGTCTTTGATGCCAACAGCGGCCTACGCCTACCGAATGGGATTGATCGAAGAGGCGAGTACTTCCTATGAGATTGGCTATTCCGCCGATTGGGTAGCCAATACCCCTCAATCTGATCCCAATGGTCGCTGGGGAAAATACATCCCCTACGACCAGCGATTGGCCTTAACTCACCGCATTCAAACCTCAGCCTACCAGCAAGCCAACGCTCCTGATTTCAGTCTCCTGCCAGATCCTGGCAGTTCTCCCTATTTCAGCAGCACGGGGCAATTGATGTGGGACACCAATCTTGGTTTACACAAAACGGCCGCAGACCGATACGTGAGTCTCGCGGGCTTTTTACAGGATGCGCCCCCTACTACGGCTGGGGCTTTGCGACTAAATGACGCGAATGGATTCGGGGTAGTCAGTTGGATCAGTCTGTCTGACAATAAGTTGGAAGAGTCGGAAAGGAGTCTGTTGACCATTTCTTCCCGGGCCCAAAATACAGGCATGATTTGGCAAGGAAACCAGACGGTCAACAGCAATTGGGGCGGCGCGCCTACCCAGCTCGAACCGCTGACCCTCAACCTGCGCCTTCATCTGAAAGCAGATTCCCTTCGCCTCCTTCCCCTCGATGAACAAGGGGCAATTTCAGATTCTATCACGCTGCTTCCCAGCAGTCCTGACTATTTTACCCTGACTATCGACCAATCGCAACTCGCTACTCCCTGGTTTGGGATCAAGGCACTCGGCCTGCAATCCAGCGTCAGTAATGAAAGGCTCGAAGCAATCCATTGGCAGGTGTACCCCAATCCTAGTTCAGGGCAGGTACTTATTCAGCTTCCTACTTCTGGAACGGGGAATTCTCTCCTACAGCTCCACGATCTGCAAGGACGATTGCTGGGCAGTTGGTCATCAGCAGGACTGACTCAAGTGAGGCTTTCCCTCCCGGACCTTCCGAATGGGCTGTATGTTCTTTCCCTCCACGGCCAGGGAGCTATCAGCAGAAAACAACTCCTCCTGCAACGATGAGGCAACACGGAGGTATTCTTGGGGTAATATCTGATGTTTTTCTTGCTCGTCTTCTATCCAATTGATTGACATTCACGAGTTATGCCTATCCAATTGAATGCTTCTTTGACGGAATATGTAGCCCAGCTTCGGGAAACGGTTCACGTAGTTCCAGCAGATCGGCAAGAGAGCCTTCGCCCGCTGCTTGGCTATCTTCAAGCAAAGAAAGCCAAAGGGGAAACCGCTTCCCTCACCTTCATCTGCACCCACAAGTCCCGACGCAGCCATTTGGGACAGATTTGGGCGCAAACCATCGCTGACCAACTGGGGGTGAAGCTCCGTACCTTCTCCGGGGGGACCGAGGCTACCGCCTGCAATCCCCGCACCGTTACCGCAATGCGAGCAGCAGGTTTTGATATTTCGGCCTTGGATTCGTCTAACAACCCGCACTACCTGATCAAACACCATGACGCTCACGCAGGAGTTGAGGTTTGGTCCAAAACCTACCAGGATGAAGCCAATCCTGCTTCCGGTTTTGGGGCCATCATGACCTGCGACTCGGCCAATGAGGCTTGTCCCATCGTGTTCGGCGCGGAAGCTCGTTTTCCTATTTTGTATCGCGATCCCAAAGCCTTCGACGATACGCCACAGGAAGCAGCAGCCTACCAGGAACGCTGTAAGCAAATCGCCCGGGAAATGTATTGGGTGTTGTCTCAGGTATGACCCTTCCCTCAACCGCAGAATTGGTCTGAGTACTTTGGACTACTCTCCTCCAAACACGGCCCGGAACACTTCTTCCAGTTTGCTCACGCCAATCACTTCGATCTGGTCGTACTTTTTGGCGAGGCCCTGGGCTTGGCTTTGGGCGACGTAGATGCGGTGAAAGCCCAGTTTGGCGGCTTCTGCAATCCTGGGTTCTAGCCGATTGACGGCGCGGATTTCACCGGAAAGCCCAATCTCTGCTGCGAATACCATCCGGGGAGGAATCACCAAATCATGCAGCGAAGAAATGACCGCACACACCAATGCCAAATCCAAAGCAGGGTCTTCGACTTTGAGGCCTCCGGTGATGTTGATGAAGACATCTTTGACCCCCAACTTGAACCCACAGCGTTTTTCCAACACTGCCAGCAACATATTGAGGCGTCTCAAATCAAAGCCCGTGGCCGAACGCTGGGCCGTGCCGTAAGCCATGGGGCTGACCAGGGCCTGGGTCTCGATCAATAATGGCCGCATGCCCTCCATGGTGGCCGCAATGCTCACCCCGCTGAAAGGCGTGTCGCTATCTGACAAAAACACTTCGGAAGGATTGCTGACTTCTCGCAATCCTTCTGCCATCATCTCGTATATGCCCAACTCCAAGGTGCTACCAAAGCGATTTTTGGTGGTTCGTACGATCCGGTAGTTGTTGTGCCGATCTCCTTCAAAAGTCAGGACGGTATCCACCAT
>JBCCCJ010000565.1:0-4764 GCA_039033615.1 Bacteroidota bacterium | reverse complement strand
GGTAGCAGGCGCGTAGCGACTGCCATGTATGCCAACATCACCCGCAAATATGTGACATGTGACGTACACCCATGGTTTGAGAGACATCAAACCCGCAGAATCTTTCTTGCGTTATTCATTACAGCTACCCCAAGGAACTTGGCCTGAGTAGCTGGAATTCGTATCTTTCTGCAAATAGACATCCCATGACTTCATTCGAGCACCTTCAGCAAGAACTCCAACAACTGGCTCCCTTTCGCATCAAATACAAAGATGAAGCCTGGGAGATGCAACTGCTGAATGTGCTGGTATTCTGGTTTTGTCCTACCTTCCTGACGAGATATACCACGGTTATTGGGAGTACCATCTACTTTCCCAGCCGTTCTTATATCCGCTTGCACCCAGAATCAGCCATGCGCACCCTTGCCCATGAAGTGGTTCATTTGATGGATGCGGAACGATATAGCTTCTTGGGGTTTTCTTTGGCCTATTTGTTCCCTCAGGTGTTAGTGCTTGGGGTGTTTTCCTTCCCATGGCTGGGATGGTGGGCCATGGGATTTGTGTTGTTTGCCTTACCGATGCCAGCCCCCTTTCGTTTTTATTTTGAAAGCAGGGCCTATGCCTTAGATCTGTTAACCGGAAAGAGAGAAAACCGCCGCGCAACCTTGCTTCAAGCTACCCAGCATTTTTCCAGTTGGGATTACTACCACATGTATCCCTTTCCCGATCAGGTAATGCAAACCATCCAATACTGGGCGGAAAAAGCAGAGCGTGGCGAAGATCCTGATTTGCTAAAAGTATTGCTGGTGTATGAATTGGTCGCAGAAGTTTGAGAAGAAAAACTTGAACAATTGTCAACGACAATTCCCACCTCCCGACTCTCGCTTCCCCTTGTCCCGACTCCTACTTTCTCTTCTCCCACCAGGTACTTCCCCAATAGGCTAGGAACCCAAAAGCGATGATGCCCAGTCCTGCGAGTGCTTCTTGGGTCTCTGATTGCAGAATGAACAGCAAAGTCCACCCCATCAAGACCAAATAGATGATGGGGGTTACCGGGTATCCCCAAGCCTCATACGGACGCGGAAGATGCCGAAATTTGGTTCTCAGGACGAAAATGCCTGCTACCGTCAGTAGCGTACTGACCCCCAGGGTAAATCCAGCAAAGAGCAAGACCGAATCAAAGGAGGAGCTGAACACAAAGAAGAGCGCAATTCCGGATTGAAAGAAAACCGCGGAAGTAGGCACGCCATGTTGATTGGTCCGATTCAACCAGGAGAAGAGGGAAAAATCCTGACCGATCACTTGCAATACCCTCGGCCCAGCCAACATCATCGCGCTGACGGTAGAAATCAACAGCAAAGCGAGGACGCTTCCCATGATGTTGGCCCCGACTGAACCAAACATATATTGGGCGGCGACATAGCCCACCTCCAATTTTCCTTCCAGGGCGGAAATGGGAGCCGCATACAGGAATATATAATTCAACAGCACATACAAGATCATCACGAGGCCAGTCCCAATCCCCAGAACCAACGGAAGGTTTCGCTTGGGCGTTTCCATTTCGTTGATGAGGTAGGTAGCTGCATTCCAACCGGTGTAGGCATAGGAGACATAGATCAGGGAAACCGCAAAGGCACTGCCAGTCAGGAGAGACCAATCACCAGGTGCAGGCACAATCTGGATCGGCTGGGGCGTTTCTACCAGCAAAAATCCCACCCCGATGAATGCCAGGATCAAGAGGACCTTCAAGCTGGTGAATCCACTCTGAAACCAACTACTGTTTCGCAGACTGGAGGAATGAATCAAGGTTACGACGATAATCAGCCCTGCGGCCAACCAAGTAGGAGAAAGAGACGGAAAAATCTGATTGAGATAGGATCCAAACGTAAAAGCCGCCAAGGCCGTCGGAGCAGCAAACCCAATGGTAGCGGAAACCCAGCCGGAAACGAAGCCCAGGGAGGGATGCATCAATTGACCGAGGAAATTGTATTCTCCCCCAGACCTCGGAAGTGCAGCTCCTAGTTCCGCGTAGCTGAGGGCACCGCAGAGGGCAATCACCCCGCCTACGATCCAGAGCATCATCAGGACAAATCCGCTCTTGATATCTGCTACCTGAAATCCCAAACTGGTAAAGACTCCCGTGCCAATCATGTTTGCCACCACAACCGACAGGGCCGCATACAGGCTCAATTTCTTATCCATGCGGCCAATTTGGGAAAAATGCGCACAAAATCCCCTACCTTCGTTGAATTATGCGCCTGATCTGTATTTCCGATACCCACGGCCTCCATGCGGACCTCCAACTACCGGATGGAGACCTGCTGCTTCACGCTGGCGACCTCAGCAAAAGAGGCACCCGAGAGCAATTGACTGACTTTTTTTCTTGGTTCGAAGCGCAACCTCACCCGTACAAAGTATGCATCGCGGGGAATCATGATTTTTTGGCGGAAAACCATCCGAACGCATTTCAACAGATGATTCCGGATAATTGCACCTATTTGGAAGATTCCGGTGTGGAAATCGAAGGCATTCGGATCTGGGGCTCTCCCATCACGCCTTGGTTTTTTGACTGGGCGTTCAATCGGAGACGGGGGGCGGAGATTCGGAAATACTGGGAGCAAATTCCTGCCAATACCGATATCCTACTCACGCATGGGCCTCCCCTAGGAGCAGGGGATATGACGTTTCATGGACAAGCAGCGGGTTGCAAGGATCTACGCGAGATCATCGAATTGCATCAGCCTCGCTTCCATTTTTTCGGACACATTCATGAGGCGGTGGGGGAAAGTCTGATTGGGGCCACCCGCTGCATCAATGTCTGCTCGGTAAATTTGAAATATCAGCTGGTCCACGAACCCGTAGTCATTGATTGGTAATATGCGACAACTTTCTCTTGGCCGTAGCGCCCTCACTGTGAGCGAATTAAGCCTGGGATGTATGTCCTTGGGAACCCATGAGCCAAGCGCCATTTCCCTGGTGCAAGAAGCTTTGAATCTCGGTATTACCACTTTTGATACCGCTGATTTATATGACCGGGGAAAGAATGAGGAAATCCTGGGAAAGGCCCTGAAAGGCAAGCGACAGCAAGTAGTTTTGGCTTCCAAAGTCGGGAATCAGTGGCGATCAGATGGCTCCGGCTGGGAGTGGAATCCTCGCAAATCCTATGTCAAAGAAGCCATTTTTGCCAGTTTGAAACGCTTGCAAACCGACTATCTCGATCTGTATCAATTGCATGGAGGCACCATCGACGATCCGATAGACGAGACCATCGAAGCCTTTGAAGAATTGAAGCAGGCGGGCCATATCCGGGCTTATGGCATTTCCTCCATCCGTCCGAATGTGATTCGGGAATACCTGGACCGTTCTCAGATGGTTTCGGTCATGAGTCAGTACAGCTTGTTGGATCGCCGTCCAGAAGAACGAACCCTGGACCTGCTCCATGAACACCAAACCAGCATGGTGGTGCGGGGAGCCGTGGCTAAAGGCCTGCTGGCAGGGAAACCTGCCAAGGAATATTTGACTCATACGAAAGCGGAGGTATCTGCTTTGCAAGATCAATTGTCAGCCGTTGAGTGGGAAGGAAGCATGGGGCAGCTAGCCATCCGATATGCCCAAAGTCATCCGGCAGTAGCCACCGTCGCGATTGGGGCGAGTAATCTGGAGCAATTGAGAGAAAATGTAGGAGCCACTGCCCTACCCCAGCTCACCAGCGAACAGCGCCAAATGCTTCAGCGTTTGATTGCCCCCCATTTGTATGAGAAACATCGCTAGGCAGTCATCGGAGCACTTGGATACTCTGGACATTGCCTTGCTCTCCTTGTTGGATTTGGAGAACGTATACCCCGGGCGGAATTTCCCCAGCTGGGATTTCGACAAACTGATCTGTGGACCGCAAGAATTGACGATGACTCAGGAGTTGTTTTCCCTGCCCATCTACCAACTGAAATACGTACAGCCCTTCCTGATCTCCGGGGAGCAAAATGTGAATTCGATCCTTGATGGGATTCGGAAAAACCATCATTTGAGCCGGGGTGGAAGGGCGAACCACCTGATCGGCAGGGCCAGAAGACTTCGATAGCAGAAAAGGATTTTCTCCAATTGCACTCAAATGAGCTTCCCGAAATCCTACGTTCTTTGTGGCAAGCGATTCATCTTGTTGGCCCAATCCCCACCTGACATTGTCGAACGACAAGAGTAACCCATGCCCTTCCCCTCGATTAGAGATCGTGATGGTTTCGGAATGATGGCCGATGGTCATCCAGGCTTTTTCTGGCAACACCAATAAGGAGGATTCAGATCCGGGACCAATTCTCTGGAGAGAAGATTTCCAAGCGGTTGCAGCGAGGTCATTGGAGGCTGGGGGCAAAATTTGCCAATCGGGAAGAAAGCCAAGCTGTTTGGGGAGCCAAGTAACATCCGTGCCCAGAATTGCCACTCTAGCGTCTGCTTGAGTCAAAGTAGGCAGAAGTTGACTGCCAATTTCATGTCTGGAAAGAAAGGTCCGTAGACTGTCAGGGTCATTATCCAAAAAGAGGAATTGAGTTTCCGCCAAACAAAACGCAGTTTCCTCGGTGGCCAATTCATTCAACGCTTGTCCGATGGTCAAAGGTAAAACGCGGATTTCCTGGCTTTGCAGGAGCGCTTGAATGGCTTCGAAACGAGAGGTCTTTCGTTGAGAAACCAAGACCAAGGGAGTGGATGGGGCTCCTGTACTCAATTCTTCGAATAAAGAGCCATACTCAGAGAGATCGCTCATCCCATGCAGCAACAATTCTCCTGGTAAAG
>JBCCCJ010000564.1:0-4766 GCA_039033615.1 Bacteroidota bacterium | reverse complement strand
GTCCCATGCAACGCTCATGGCCGCCCCAACACCTCGGACTTCGTGGCCAACCCGCCGTTGTGGTGAGAGCTGCGCTATTCGTCATAATTTGGACTTTTGTCCAGTGGTGTGCTCCCGGATTGCAAATCCGTGAGAGCCTGGGAAAGAAATAACCGCGCGAAAAGAGGAAGTTATTTTCCAAGTATCACTTAGCCAATTTCTTTTATGGTTGGCTGTGCGTCGTTGACGCAAAACTTGATAACCGAAAAATGTAGAATGAAAAATCTAAAATGAAAAAGGCCTGCCGCGCTTTCCTCTTGCCTTGGGCAAGCGTGAGGGGGCGAAAGGGCGGCGACGAAGGAGTCGGTCTGGAACGAAGTGGAAGACGGGAGCGATAGCGGACCCCGATAGCACCCGACCCCGGTGGTGCATTTTTGCACCATCGGGGGCACGCCCACCTCAACCTAGTCTTCGCCAGGAACCTACGCCTACTACGCCGAGTAACCCCACCGATACCAGGGCGAGTCCCCAGCCGAGTCCGTATGCATCGGCGAGAAATCCCAGGCTCAGGGCAATGCCTGCGGCCATGATGGTCCCCAATAAAGATTGGGCAGAAAGCACCGAACTCAGCCAGGCTTCTGGTACCTGATCGGCGACCGCTCCGGTGAGGATGGGTTTTCGCAGATTCTCGATCAGGTAGATGCCTACGAAGGCACATCCCGCAGCCAGGGACCACTCCCATTGATACAGCAAGCCTGCCAGCAATCCCATCCCCAAGCCCAGAAGCAGGGTTTTTTGTGGGAGTCGCTGCCAACCGATTGTGAGTAGGCGGGATGCATTGCGGGAGGCCGTGGAGGTCAGGAGATAGACGAGGCTGTAGCCGATGCCAATGACGATGGCTCCTTTTTGTTCGGTCGAAACCGCCAGGAAGGTGATGCCAGCACTGATGGCCAACAGAATCAACTGTAGGTAATCTTTGACGGATTTGACATAGGCGCTGTGCAGTCCTGCTGACAGGATCAGCGCAGGCACGCCCGGACTGCGCAAGGCTTTCCAGGAGGCGGTGAGGGTTTGGGAAAGGCTGGTGCGCGCTAGCTTTTTGCCTCCCAAATTCAAGGAGGACGGGTAGCTGCCGACGTTGATGAGGTTGAGGAGATAGGGGAAAAGGGAGTAGAGGAAAATGCTGCGATATTCGCCCGAGTAGAAGACCAGGATTCCCGCCAGCAAAGCGGAGAGGGCCGATCCCCGTTGGGACCAGGAGCGGGTGTGTCCATAATATGCGACTTTTTGCTTGGACCAGCCTTGCTCTCGGAGGTAGGTGATGATCATGCCCTTGTGGGTGCCAGAGCGAAAGGCATCTCCCATGCCGTAGCTACTCATCGCCAAGGCAAAGGCCCAATAGGTTTGCCCTACGTAGAATAACCCAAAGGCCAGCATATACAGCCCAAATGACAACAATAAGGACCGCTTGCGCCCGTAGGTGTCAGCCAGCAATCCCGAGGGGACTTCCAGAAGGTACAGCAGCACCTCCCGAATGGCATATAGCGACCCAATTTCCGCATAGGTCAACCCTTGTTCTACTAAAAACAAAATCAAGAACACCTCGAAGAGGCGTAGATTCTTCAAGAAGCCGTAGGCGCAGAATTGCCAATATTGGCGGTTTTTCTGGAAAGGCGTCTCTGTGCTCATGTCGTTTTGCGCTGGTAGTGCACAAATTCAAAGCGGGCCTCCTCCTTGCGTTCCACGACCTTCCAGTCGCTTTCGTCGAAGTCCGGGAAATAGGCGATGCCTTCGAATTCTCCCTTGATGTAGGAGAGGTACATGGCATCGGCGAGTGGCAAGGCCTGAGCATAGATGCTGCCTCCGCCTGCGACAAAGATGGTTTTCCCCAACTCCTGTCCCCGTTCCAACGCTGCTTCGAGGCTCCTATATACCTCAAAACCTTCTCCTCCCGACATGCTTCGACTGACCACAAAGGCGTGAGTATTTGTCAGATCCGCCCCAAAAATCTCATACGTTCGCCGCCCCATGATCACCGTTTGACCAGAAACAAAGGACAAATACTGCTGATATTCCTCTGGTACGTCCCAGGGCATACCGTTTTGGGTGCCAATGACGTGATTGCGAGCGAGGGCAGAAATGAGGATGATGGGAGCAGGCATGGATCAGGGTTCAAAGATCAAGGTTCTAAGGAGTAGCGCTGAATTGCATTCGGGCAATGTCTCGCATCAGGGATTGCTGATATTGCCTTCGTTCACCAAGGTGCCAATTGGTATGTCCCTGTCCCCCCTGCTCCCCCCTGGTTCCAAAGGCCAAAAGCCTTCACCAAGAGACACAAATTTTTATGGATCAGCAAACGAATCGTGATATCTTTGGGTAGCATTGAAATGAAACGAATCCTCATCATCGGCTGTAGTGGAGCAGGCAAAACCACCTTGGCGCTGCAAATGGCAGATCGACTCCAGTTGGAATTGATCCACCTCGACAAACACTATTGGCATGCCGGATGGGTAGAGTCGAATAAGGCGGATTGGCAAGCGACCGCAACTGCCTTTGCAGAGCGACCGGAGTGGGTCATGGACGGGAATTATGGCGGCACCATGGACCTCCGCTTGCAATATGCCGATACCGCGATCTTTCTAGATTTCTCTACTTGGCGATGTTTGTGGCGGGTAATCAAACGAACGGTTCGCTACTACGGAACAAGTCGTCCGGATATGGCAGAAGGCTGCCATGAGCGCTGGGATTGGTCGTTTCTCCGCTACGTGGCGGTGTATCGCAGCACCCGACGAGCTGGGGTGTTGGAACGCCTGCAACGACACCAAGCCCACTTGGACATCCACATCCTTCCCAACCCAGTCGCCGTACAACAATTTCTCACCAGCCTACCATCTCCTTCCAAATGAGTTCTCACTACGACCTCAGCGATCAGGCCTACGCCGAAAAATTTGCTCAGGGGCGCTTCCCGGCCCGCTTATTCAGCCACGAAGCCCATTTGCGCCTCGCCTGGATTCACCTTCGCCAGCATGGATTGGAGATGGCCATTGCCAACATGAGAGAGCAAATTCCCGCCTTGGCAGTTCGCTGCAAGGTGCCCGAAAAATACAACGATACGGTTACGGTAGCAGCAGTATACGCCATCCATCGGGTGGATCAGCACAGCTCTGCGGCAGATTTTCCTGCTTTTCTGGCAGAACATCCAGAGTTGCACACCCAATTTCGAGAATTGCTGTCCAGGCATTACTCCATAGACATCTTCCGATCTCCCGAAGCCAAAGCCCGCTACCTCGAACCGGATTTGCTGCCTTTTTGAAAGCGGGAAGCAAGGCCCACCAATGGCAGACCTGCTTCGGTGCCCCTTTGTGATCACGTCAGATCAACAATCTCGCTCGTATCGACGATGGGTTCTACGAATACCCCTCTGCCTTCACAAATACCCACAATTTGAACCAGGCGTTGGGCGGGAATCGAACCTTCCAGGCACATCGCGGCATGTTCCTCGCCGGAGGAATCAATCATGAAGCCGTGAGGATCAATGGGGGTGAGGCTGGTGCCACATTCTCCGATCAAACTTCCCTGCTCAGCAGCGGGAAGGGGGAGAGCAAACGATGATACTTTCATTGTAGGAAAACGTTAGGTAGAATAGACAGCCAGCAGGATGCCGAGGCAACCAAGACTGAAAACCAAGGAGTTGGTTTCAAGTGCGCTCAAAGAGCAAGTCAAAAAAAAGGGGGGATGCAGTATCAGTGAGGAGGTACCAGTACACCATTAGTCAATCAAAAGCCCCAAACCTTAACAGCCCTCCTTTTCCCGAAGGAAAAAGAGGGCTGGGAAAATCAGAAGCCGGGAAGCCGAATACTGTCAGAAATCGAGTTTTTGATCAAAGTCTCGCTTCCCGCATCCCTGTTCTCGTTTCTCTTACCGCCGCTCCTGACGGTCCGTCTTCTGGCGGCGAATATCGGCACTCGCTTTGCGTTGGCGGGCGTTCAATTTGGCCCGTTCCCGAGGCGTAACGACTCCATCAGCCTTGGCGCGCTTCTTCGAACGCTGAATTTGGGTTTGCTGGCGCTGGAGCTTTCTGGCTTCTTTGCGCGTCAATTCTCCGGTTTGCACCCCATTCACAATGCGCTTCTGCTGCTTGAGTTGGGTGTTCGTTACCTTAGGCGCCGTCTGCGCGTAGCTATGCGTCGCAAAGGTGAATCCGATCATGGTGAAGAGAGCGATGACAAATACGTTGGCTTTCATATGATTGGTGGTTATGAGGTGAATGCAATAGCGAACTAACACCTATTGGACCACCAACATACCGCTTCGTTTAATCAACATGGACGAATAGGTCGCTTTACTGAGCAACAGTGTCTGCTCTTTGAACAAGCGTGTAAGAGAAATTCCGTTGAGGAGCTGCCTCCGACCCAGCAGCCTTCGCTGGGTCGGAGTCGGTCCCTTCCAGGCTCGCCTATCGGCTCGGCCCTCCATTTCATTCCGGGCTGCTCGCTTCGCTCCCCCCTTCCAGGCACCTCAGCCCGCCGCAATCCATCCCGCCGGAGCGGCCTTCGGCCCGACCGATCATCATTCGTCGGTTCAATAATAAGGAGCTTCTTGCCATCGGCATCTATTCTCCTTTCACCGAAAACGGGGCACTATCGGAAAGGGTACACCAAAAAGCCAATTGAGAGATTGTCATTCAGAGCGTCGAGCGAAGGAGCTGATCAACTGATTGGCGCAGCAAGATGTCCACAAGAGATTCCTCGGCAGGCTCGGAATGACAGCTGAATAGCTGGAATGGG
>JBCCCJ010000563.1:0-4768 GCA_039033615.1 Bacteroidota bacterium | reverse complement strand
GCCATCGCCGCTCGCTCGCCTACGCCATGGACAACATTGTACTCAGCCCCCCTGCTGCTATGAGCAGTTGCGACGACAGCGATGGAGACGGATTCCCCAATTCTATGGACCTCGACTCTGACAATGATGGCATTCCAGACCTTGTAGAGGCTGGCGGGACCGATGCAGATGGCGATGGAAACGTAGATGATCCGACAGACACCGATGGAGATGGATTGGTGGACGCCTATGACAACAATGACACGGACGGGCCGATTGTCGCGCTTTGCACCATTGATGTGGACTGTGATTTGAGTGGCTCGACTTCGGTCTTGTTTGATACCGATGGGGATGGGGTCAATGAAACCGATGCCGACCTAGATGGGGATGGCTGGCCCAATTTCGTGGACATAGACGCGGACAATGACGGCATTGTGGACAACATCGAAGGACAAGCTTCTGCTGCTTATGTCGCTCCCACCGGATATGATGACGACAGTGATGGCCTCGACAATGCCTATGACCCAGATTGTAGTGGTGCTTGTACCAGCACCGACGGAAGCACCATGAATGTAACGGGAGTCTCGATCGTCCCTACCAATACTGACGGAGAAGCGGAACCGGACTACCTGGATACAGATGCTGACAATGATGGCGAATCGGATACCATCGAAGCCTACGATACCGATGACGATGGGACAGCTGATACGACGCCAACTGGTACCGATGCCGATGACGATGGGTTGGATGATGCCTTTGACAGCAATGGCCGCAACGCAAATGTCGGGGCGAATTCCGATAATGCTGGACAAACCCCTGCCAACTTTCCCAATGATGATGCAGGTCAGGCAGGCGGCGATCAGGACTGGCGCGACAAAGGGGGGAGTTTGCCAGTAGAATGGGTCGATTTTGAGGTGTCCCAAGCAGGAAAGGAGGCCCTCTTGGAATGGGCCACAGCGGTCGAAATCAATTCCGACTTTTTTGAAGTGCAGCGCTCCGAAGACGGCCTGGCCTTCCAGCCAATCGGGACGGAACCCGCAGCAGGCAATACAGAAAGCTTGCGTAGCTATCGTTTCACTGATCAAAACCTGACCGTTTCTCCTACTGGGCGATGGTACTACCGCTTGAAACAGGTGGACCTAGATGGAACCTTCAGCTTCAGTACCACTCAGGAACTGCGCTTACAGGGGGGCAGCATTAGCCTGAGCGTGGGGCCGAATCCAGCCAGCGAGACCCTGACCATTCGCTATACGCAACCGAAGACCACCAATGTTCCCTTCGGTGTCTTCTCCGTCAGTGGGCAGCAGATGTACGAAGGCCGTTTTCAGCGGGAAAAAGAAGAGATTTCCCTCCAAGTGTTCAGTTGGCCTGCCGGAACTTACTTCCTAACCGTTCAGGATCAGCGAGGCTCAAATGCAAAATTCGTTGTGCAACATTGAAAAAGGAAAGAAGATAAGGAGGTCCTCAGTCCACCACCTCTGCGGCTTTCAACCAGGACCGCATCGCCTCATAATAACCTTCGCAGGATGTCCATCTCAAATGGGACAAGTCTTCCTGAAATCCACAGCTTTCGCACTTCTGGAGGCTATGGTTGCACTGTTCAAAGACCTTGACCGTGAGATCCGCCGCTGGATTCTCAGCAATGGTAGATTCGTACAATTGCTTGGTTTTGTGCCAATCAACCTGAGAATCTTCGGCTCCGAATAGCGCCAACACTGGGCAGTCCACTTTCGATAGCAGTTGATCAAACCCTTCTATGTACACCCATAACCCACTTTCGGAGTCAAAGTGTCCACCTTGGAGGTAAGACTGCTTTTCCGCTGCAAAGACCAATCGATCCGCTTCTGTGATGGGCATGGGTTCGGAATAGCCAAACAACTCCCTGGACAAGCTATCTTCTTGCAAAGGGCGAATCGCTGCAACAAAGCGATCATAACTTGCTCCGGCACAGTAGAGACGATGTCCTTCCATCCAGGCTTGATACAGGCGCTCTACCTCCGCTTCTTCCTTTCCCTGAATCCGCAAATTGGATTGGACCAGATAGCCAAAATTCTCTTTATGATCGGTACCGCTCACGGATATCCAGAAGGCAATCGGAAATTGCTCATAGATCAGGGGACAAATCCATCCGGCCCGACTGATGCCCCATAAGCCGAGGGTTTCCGAGCCTGGTATCTTTAGGCGCTGAAGTTCAGAGATGGCAGTCAGGGCTTCTTCTGCCGAATTGGCGACGGGTTGCTGGATGTTGAATTCACCTTCACTTTGCCCACAGCCCATTTTGTCCCAACAGACTACGCTCAGTCCCATTCCCACCAATTGGCTACGCAGTTCGTAGTACCACTTGCCCTCCACAAAATTGGTCTGACCATAGCCAGGAATGAGCAAGACCATGGCTTGTGGAGCTTGCTCAGCGGGAGATTCGATCACCCCTCGGAGGGTTTTTCCTTCGAAACGAAAGCTGAATGATTGGGAGGAAAGTTGGGTCCATCCCGTTTGCGGGAGTAGCAGGCTCAACAAACAGGAACTGAGGCTCAACAGAAAAACGGGTTTCATAGCAAATGATTAGAAGCAGCAGGGCTAAGAGATCGCAGCACCATCGAAAGGATGGAAGGACATCAAATCATGGCAAGTGTTCCCGTTTGGATGTACGTCAGATGACACAAATTCACTGGTAATGTTGGGATATGTGGCAGTCGCTACTGCGCCTGCTCCCAAACTTCTCTCTTCGATTTGCTACCGAAATGCGCATCCCTCCGGCTGCGATTGTCTATGGACAAGGACTTGTGGGGAGCGCCTGTGCTGTGCTTGCTGAAGTATGCCGAACCAACGCTCAAAAAAACGAAGCGCGGAGCGATTCGTAGCTTGGTAGCAACAGATGTCCCAGAGAAAGTCAGCAGGCGCATCGCGAATGCCATCTACTGGGATATGCTTTTTCTGGGGACATCTGACGTACCCCCTCCCGTTTGCGAGGCTTGGCAATCCTTCCCAAAACCAGTACCTTATCATTGAACCACCCCTATTTCTTATGGCAAAAGCGAAGAACAAAACCCAGCCGACGGAAGTCGATCCCAGAGATTTTTTGGCAACCGTGGCCCACGACAAGCGTCGGGAGGACAGCCTGAGAGTCCTCCAACTCATGGAAGCACTCACCGGGGAGAAAGCCCGCATGTGGGGGGGCAGCATCGTAGGCTTTGGTGAGTACCATTACAAATATGAAAGCGGTCGAGAGGGGGATATGCCGAAAGTGGGCTTCTCGCCCCGCAAGACCATCCTGACCCTCTACATCATGCCGGGCTTTGAGCGCAGACCGGAATTGATGGAGCAATTGGGCAAGTACAAAACGGGCAAATCCTGCCTCTACGTCAACAAATTAGAAGACGTAGAGGAAGAAGTGCTGAAGGAATTGATCCAATATTCTTATGATTATATGACGGAGAAATACGGGTAGAATTTACCCGTATTTTTCTGCGGACCGCTGCATGGTCCAATCAGCGGATGAGGGTTACACTCCCTTCCCTAGGGCCTCGCAGTTCTGCCCCATTCTTGAAGCGAGCCTTGTGAATCCGCCAGATGTACGTTCCCGCCTGTGCTGGAGCTCCCCGGATGGTCCCATCCCATTTTTCGTCGGGGCGTCCGTCCTCATCAAGAGAGGTAGTGCCGAAAATCTTATTGCCGTATTTGTTGTAAACCGCCATTTCATATTCCGCCAGTCCTACTCCCACAGGCAGGAAAAAGGTCCAGCGTTCGGCGGCAGGTCCACCACCCGGGACGAAGGCAGAAGGCACGAACAATCCGTAAGCTCCCGAAAGGATCGTCTCCTGCGCACTATCCCGACACCCCCCGACATTGGAGACGTATTGGATCACCGTTACTGTATCCAAGATCTCGTACTGATGGAAGGGGTTTTGTTCGGAAGAAGCAGGACTATCGTCCCCGAAATCCCATTCGTAGAAATCTCCTGGTACCAGAGAAGTATCCAGAAATTGTACTGACCCAGGCGGCTCCGGCTGGCGAATCATTTCAAATCCGGCCACCGGACTTTGGATCACTCGGACTAGCTTGTTGCTCACAAAGGTATCCTGGCACACGCCTTGGTAGTTCACATACAGCGTCACCTCATATTCCCCTCCTTCCCGATAGGTATGAGCCACGGAATCGCTTTGGGTGGTCACAAACAATGGACTCCCATCTCCAAAGTCCCAGATCCATTCGGTAACCCCACGAGAAGTATCCTGAAACTGAACCGTAAAGGGGCTACATCCGCTCACCGCATCAAAATCAAATCCGGCAGAGGAACGAGGGTACTCCAACAATTGCTCACTGGTATCCGCACACTGGAAATAATCATTGTAGGCAATCAATTCAAAGAGGTAGTCTCCCGGCCAATCAAACGGCACAATGGGATTGAATGCCTCACTGCCTCGCCCGTCTCCAAACCCCCAGAGATACCGATCCGCAAATTGAGAATTGTTGACCGTGAAGACTTCCACGGCATCAGAGCATTCTCCCATGGGCAGCAAGTCAAATGCGCTCACCACATCGTGCCCGATCTCCAGGCGAATGCTATCCTGATCAAAGCAGAAGCCACTGTGATTCAGGCGAAGAACTGCAAAGACCGTATCTGGTTGAAGGTATTGATGATTCACCTGCGCGCCAAAGTCCAGATTTCCATCCCCAAACTCCCACAGCCAACTGGTAGCCGAATCGGGTTGTGCGGAAGCAAAATTGACCTGCATGTCCTGGAGGCAGCCAATGGTCCGATCCGCAAAGATCTCCGCCACGGGTTGAG
>JBCCCJ010000562.1:0-4771 GCA_039033615.1 Bacteroidota bacterium | reverse complement strand
CAACCATGACCTGTACCACTATCTGGATCGGATGGATGTGCAAGGGCTTGCGGATACGACATTTTTGTCCAACCTCAAACCCTATGGTCGCCAACGAGTCAGTCATTTCCTGAGTCAGGTGGATACCAGTTCCATGAGTCGATCTCAGCGAAGCTGGCACCGACGCATGCGGGTTCTCGCAGATGATTCTCTGGCGATGGAGACCAAGCAAAAAGGCATCCTGCGCTACTTTTATCAGAACCGACGGGACCTAGTTGCCATCCAGGAGGGGCCTTTGCGATTGTTCATCAATCCGGTCCTGCATACTTCTGGGGGAGTGGATCTCAACAACGATCCGCGCGCTGCGGCTGATGCCTTGCCCATCTATCTCAACGCCAGAGGCGCAGTCATCCGAGGAAGCCTTTGGAACAAGTTGGGCTTTCATACCGAAGTCTTCAACAATGTGACGCGGGTGCCTCATTACACCTATCAGGAGTTCTTGGATCGGGAATTGGTGTACGGCCAAGGCTTTGTGAAACGGTTTGGGGAGCAAAACGGCCTGGACTACCTGGGTTCACGGGCCTATCTGACCTATCAGCCTTGGCAGGGACTTCGCATCAAATTTGGCAAAGATCGAGCCTTTTGGGGCAATGGCTACCAAAGCCTGTTGCTCTCTGATTTCGCGGCGGATTATCTCCTGATGACCATCACTGCTCGGATTTGGAAGTTGGAGTATGTCAGCCATTTTGGACAAATGATTGACTTCATCCAGGACAAAAACGACACCGAGGGCACCTTCCCCCGGAAGTACGGCGCCTTTCATCAACTCTCTTATCAGCCGAACGATCGCTTTTCCATCGGATTTTTTGAGTCAGTCATCTACGCCCCTACCCTCCCAAACGGCGTCCGGGGAGTCGAATGGCAATATTTCAATCCCCTGATCCTGTATCGGACCGCGGAACAATATGTTGGTAGTCCAGACAACAGCATTCTTGGCTTGCACTGGAAATACAATTTCTTCCAGCGCTTCCAATGGTATGGTCAATTTCTGTTGGACGACTACAATTTTGGGAAGCGAAACGAAGGCAGCAATTATTGGGGCAACAAATTCGGCTGGCAATCTGGCTTGAAATACATGGATGTGTTGGGCATTTCCAACCTGGATTTGCAAGTGGAATACAATCGCCTCCGCCCCTTCACCTATCAACACTTCAGCAGTGCCTCCAATTATTCCCACTACGGTCAACACCTGGGACATGCTGCAGGCGCCAACTTACAAGATGTCCACCTGATCTTGCGGTATCGTCCTTTTCCTGCTTGGCAAGTGATGGCTTCTTATTCTTATCTGGTCAAAGGGTTGGACGAAGAAGGCATCAATTATGGCGGGGACATTCGGGTGCCCTTCGTCAATCGGCCTGGCGACTTTGACCAAGTAGTCGGACAAGGGGTGCGGCAGGAAGTCCAGCAGTTCTATGGGCGACTGAGCTATCAGATCGGCCAACTAGATGCGTATCTGGAAGGGGAAGCCCGCTATCGGACGGACAATGACCTGCGCTCAGCGAGTTTTCTGATTGGTCTTCGCACCCAAATTCAACCCCGTCCCATCAAATATTGACTTTTTTTTCTACATTCATCGCAAATTCAATGGCGATGAAACACAGTCATTCCAGCATCTCCTTTTGCTTGGTCCTGCTTCTGGCAAACCTGTCTGTTGCATTGGGTCAGATTTCCTTTACGGAAGTAGGCCTACAACTCGGCGTCAACCACGATTTTGACGGCACCAATCCTGGCGGAGGGGTAAGTTTCTTTGATTTTGACAAGGACGGTTGGGATGACCTGACGTTCGCGACGGAGTTTGGAGAGCAAATCTTCTTCTACCGCAACGTACAGGGCACGCACTTTCAGCGGATATGGCCATCCCCCATCGCGGATATCTCCCACCAAATGCACATCCTCTGGGTGGATTATGACAATGACGGGGATATGGACCTATACTTCACCGCTGAAGGTCCAAACCGCCTCTTCCGAAATGAGGGAGCCTTACAAATGGTGGAAGTAACTGCTGAGGCAGGCCTGCCGTTGGAAGACTTTTCCAGCTACGGAGCCGCCTGGGCAGACTATGATCGGGATGGCTGGCTAGACCTCTACTGGGTAGATCGGGGCACCTTCAATGGGCAAGACTTGGCCAATCGGCTCTACCGCAATCAGGGAGATGGTACCTTTGTCGAAACGACCTTCACCACTGGGGCACGAGATCCGTTTAAAGCTCCCTGGTGCGTGGGCTTCCTGGATTACAACAATGACCTCTGGCCGGACATTTACGTGGCGCAGGACAAATTGAAGAGCAACACCATGTTGCGCAATCTCCAGAATGGCACCTTCACTGACGCGAGTTTGTTCTCTGGAACCGCCATCCAAATGAAGGCGATGTCAGTAACGGTGGGCGACTATGACAACAATGGAGATTTTGACATCTACGTAACCAATACCGCAGAAGGCAACGTCCTCCTCAAAAACCAAAACGGCATGTATATGGAAGTAGCCAGTCAGGCGGGGGTGGAATTTTTCGGGAATAGTTGGGGGGCAGTCTTCACCGATGTGGATAATGATGGGGATCAGGATTTGTATGTGAGTGGCAGCGACATCGGCTACGATCCGGTCAGTCGATCCGCTGCCATGTATGAAAATCTGGGGGATGGCACCTTTGCCATCGTAGAAACGGGCCTGGAAGGCGATACCGTGCTGAGTCATGCCAATGCCACCGGAGATTTCAACCACGATGGCTATCCCGATCTGGTGGAATCCAACACCTTTCCCTACCCTTCTTTTCTTTTCCAAAACAATGGCGGGAGCAATCACTGGATCAACATCGGTCTACAAGGGGTATGGAGCAACCGCGATGGAATAGGAACCCGCATAGATCTGTACGCAGGTGGGAACACCTACCATAGATTTACCCAGTGCGGCATCGGATTCCAGGGACAGAATGGTTTCGGAGAACTCTTTGGCCTAGGAAGTCAAACCAACATTGATTCAGTGGTGCTTTCCTGGCCCAGCGGTCTGACCAATACCCATTATGATTTATCCATTGACCGGGCCCATATCCTCATAGAAGATACCACCAGCCTGGCGACCAGCATTGCCGCTGATTCCTGGGTAAAAGCAGTGGACGTTTTCCCCAATCCCGTTACTCAAACCCTGAATTGGCACATCCAGCTAGCTCAATCTCAAGCGATCAGTCTTCGCCTGCGGGACATGCAGGGACGGGAGATCTGGTTTGCACCTGCCGTCCTGCCTGCCCTGGAAAGCCGCGGCACCTTGGACATGAGTTCTCTCCCAGCAGGGTGTTACTTGCTGGAAATTCACGCCGTGGATGGCCAGCGCTATTATCATCAGGTTTTGAAATAGAAGGTTGCAACTCCTCCTATGACCTGTGGTCTTTTTTTCAGTCCTAACGATATTGTTTCCTTCCCGTATCCGGGGAAGGCTATTTTCTCATTTTTGCTAACCCCTTTCTCATGAAACAAACATCCATTCTCTCTCACTGGGTTCACCGAAGCCTTGTTTTTGTCTGCTTAGCCGTAGCCGCTTTCGCCTGTGAAACTGCCGTCAATCCCAATATCACCCCTACGGTAGATCTCACCATTGCGGTGGTGGACGACGCTTTTCAGCCGGTAGAAGGCGCTACCGTTTACCTGTTTCCCTTTCGGACTCCTTACGAAGAATATTTGGCAGAAAACCCAGACGGAGACCCAAATATTACCCCCAGCCTGAGTGCGGAGAATATCGGGATCACCAATGCCCTCGGCGAAGTGGTGTTTCCCACCCGCCCCATGGAAGGGACTTCGTATGCCAGCGGAGAAACCTTCATCCACGAACCCAATCCTGTTTACGTTCGGGTCCAAGCTCCGGGCAACCTCACCAACGATCAGGGGGTAAATCGGATTGCCTTTGATGATGCCGAATCAGGCGATCAGATTGCCGAGTTTGTGGAGATTCAGGTACAATAACAATCATTGGCAAGGCTTCGGTCTTGCCAATGTTCCCTTTTTCGCCATATACTAAGAAAATCCTTCGGGAGTTATTATTTTTGCAAGGTTGAAAAGGGAGTATGCGTAAGATCGCGATTTCAGACATACATGGCTGCCTCCGTACTTTCCAGGTTCTCTTGGAAGAAAGGTTGCACTTCAGCAAACAGGATGAACTGTATTTGTTGGGGGATCACGTAGATCGTGGGCCAGATACCAAAGGCGTATTAGACTACATCATCCACCTGCGAGAAGCTGGCTACCAGGTCAATTGCCTGCGGGGGAACCACGAGGAGATGATGCTCAACGCGGCGAAAGATCGCAAAGAGCTTCAAATGTGGTTGTACAACGGTGGGCAGGAAACCCTCGCCAGCTTTGAGACGGATGATCCGACCCAGATTCCAGAGAAATATCTGGAGTTGGTGCGGGATATGGAGTATTACTACGAAGTGGACAATTACATCCTCGTACATGCGGGTTTGAATTTTGTCCCGGAAGAAGAGGAAGGCAAAAAGAAGGGCAATTTTCTCTGGAAAATGCACAACCCGATGCGGGATCTTCATGGCATGCTGTGGATTCGCTTTTGGTATGATGACATTGACTGGAACTGGCTCAAGAATCGAGTCATTGTCCACGGCCACACCCCCATCGACCTGGAGGACATCTGGGATATGTTTGATCTGATAGACGAAGATCAGGTGCTAGACATTGACAATGACTGTTTTGCCAAATACAAAGATGGCTTGGGTCAGCTCTGCGCTTTT
>JBCCCJ010000561.1:0-4780 GCA_039033615.1 Bacteroidota bacterium | reverse complement strand
TTTTTTTGACGATGAGATGGGAAGAAAGAACGAGTGAAAAGGTCCAAGTTATTTTTTGAGTATCCCTAATCCATAATTTTGATGTCCCAAAAATCCCACGCCCCTTTTCGCTGCTTCTTGCCTTCCAACAAATGGAAAGCCGTCATGTCATCCCGAATTTTTTCAAATTCAGCGTAAAAGGGAATCGTGCGATTGGCCGGCAACATGAATACCTCGTTGGGCCATTTGGGTAAGCCGACGATGCGCTTGAGCTTGAAGTTTTGTCGCATGGCCTGATCGGTCAGGAAGAAAGGATTGGCTCCTTTGGTCCCATCCAACATCACCGGAAAGGCTTCATCACTCGTGCTTTCCAGCTCAAAATGCACTTTGGTAGAGGTTTGGGTAACTTCTACTTTGACAATGCGAAGGTAGGGATCGCTCTGGCTGCCTATTTCGATCTGATCTTCATTGAATACCGCCGGAAAACGAGGCTTGTTGATGTTGCTATTGCTGGGACGGGCCGTATTCCCGCTATTTGGGCGGGCATTAGGCCTCGTAGATGGTAAGCCCGTTTTGTTGTTGTTGAATCCAGATTTGATTTGGGTTTTGACACTCCCCGTGGCAGATCCTTTTTGACTGGAAGCAATGGTCCCACTCTGATACCCAGGCAAAGCTCCAGCACGTTGCTGGGCCAGATTCAGGTTGTCTTGGGCTGCCACGTGATTGGGTTCTATCTGGAGAGCTTCTTGAAAATAGCCGATGGCGGCTCGATACATATTGAGTTTGGCCGCAGTCACTCCCATGGAATTGCGCAATTCTGCATTATTGGGTTGTTGCAAAGCAGCTTCCCGATAATCTGCCAAGGCGCGGTCATAATTTCCTAGCGCATAATGGGCTTCTCCCCGCAATTCGTACACCATGTCGTGCTTCCGATCTAACCGAGTGACCTGATCAAAGACCTGGATTGCGGAACGCAGATCACCATTGTCAAAAAACTGCTTCCCACGTTGAAATTGTTTTTCCGCCTCAAATGCCTGAATGGTTGGATTCGGCTGAGCGAACATAGCTATAGGAATAGCAAGTAGCATGGCAAGAAGGATGCGCTTCATAGGTAATTGGGGCTATTATGAAAGGTGAGCGAGTACCGAGGGGGTGATTTTCCAGAGTTCGGAATTCTTTTGGGTCAGGTATTTCCTTACTCTAAACAAACGCACAAGCTAGGAAACAATTGCCATATCAACAAAACAGACTGTAATTTCTTAGGATCGCTAATTTTCTAGTCCAATAGCATACGCTTTTCGCAGCACTTCTTCAGCGGCCTTGCCACAGGGGGTAAAACTCCTTGGTTGGCGCGGAGAATACTCCATATACGTTGGCCATTTCCACCAAAAGAGTCCCTCACACCAAGGCTCTCCTGCCAGGCCTTCCAGGATGACTTCATAACACATCGCCTGGTCCTTTTCTGAAAAAGGCGCGTCATGCGGTTCATCATGCGGTTGTTTCCAG
Organism: Bacteroidota bacterium; assembly: GCA_039033615.1. GTDB lineage: Bacteria > Bacteroidota > Bacteroidia > J057 > J057 > JBCCCJ01. The sequence continues at coordinate 3,295 of JBCCCJ010000561.1, read as the reverse complement.
GGGGCTTCTATGCTGCGGAAGCCTACCTCGGTCAACAAAATTGGGCGATCAAATTGCTGGGAAATGGAGGCAAGTTTCTTCTTTACCGACGCAAACTGTTTCCCCATTTGCTTCTTGGTGGGGGCAGTTTGGGAACTCAACGGGTAATAGCAATCCACCCCGATGTAATCGAGCGCATCCCCAAATGCCAATGCTTCAATTTCCTCCCCCCAATTTGCCGCGTAGGTGACGGGGCCTTGATAAATCTGGCGCATATCCCGGATCAACTTCCGCCATTCTTCTGGATGGCTGGTGGTGGCTTTGACAAACTCTACCCCAACACAAAACAAATCCCATTCATAGATTTCTGCCAGCAGGGCATAATGGCGAATCCAACGGCGATAATGCCCAAAAAAGGCCTGCCAATCGGCTTCGTTCTTCATTTCCAACCCGCCAGGCCAGGAACCCCCAAAATAAATCTGTGGCTTTAACAATACCGACATGCCCATGGAGCGGGCATCATACATACTGGAGAGGACGGCGGCATCATTCTCGGAACCAGCCCGCTGCCAAATTCCGAAGCTGGCAGGTCGATTCAATTGGCGACTGCCGGAATAGGGAATGATGGCGACGCTATTGGCCGAGAGGCTCGCGATTTTTTCCAGGGATTGGCGAGCGTAAGAAGATCCGTAGCCATTGTAAATGCTGTAGCCTTCGTGGGCGAAGGTCATCCCTTTCATGTAGGAGATGCCTGGGACCGTCCGAGCAACCTTGGGATACTGCTTTGGCAAGGCTTGTAACCAAGCCTTCCAGGGATCTTCCAAGGCTTGCAACTCTTCTGCAGCGGGCTGCCAACTCACATAGGCTTCCAAAAAGCGTGCTTTGCCCCATTGATCCAACAGAAACTGCACCCAAGCGGCATCGTACGCCCCCCGAATCAGGTAGGAATGGTGGTCTCGCATTGGCTCCAGCACCTCTTCTGGCATCAGGAAATCCCCCGCTTCTACCAAACGAGCCGCCCAATATAAGGCGCCCTTTTTGTGCCAGCGGGGCGCAAACAAACTGGCCAAACCCCGCTCCAAGGACCATACCTTCGGCTTCCCTAGATAGGATCTGAGGAGGGGTTGAACCTCCAACGCTTCGTCCTGATCTGCATAGAGGGGATGGAAAATCTGGTGGACCTCCTGCTTGTCCGGCAAAGCCACTCCATACATCTGCATATTGGCTGTCAATCCCATCCATTCCGCATTGGGATAGAGATGACAGGTCAGCGGTGGCGGTTGGTTTTGGGTTCCCACAAATCGCTGTACCCGCTGGGTCCTCACCTCCATGCTGTCCAGTAGTTGGCCCAGCGCTTCCTCTGAAAAGGTGGCATGGTGGGTTTGAATGGTCAGATGTCCCCGGCTGAGGGTGCGGGATTCCTGCGCATCAAAGTTCCAGTATTCCTTCAGCTCTACTTGCCAGTCGGAATTGAAATTGCCCATGACCAGCCGCTGCTCTTCTCGATACACTTGATAGGGCCAGCGACTCCAGAACCCTCCCCAGCGGCCTCTCCGGTCCAGCGAAGCCAAATAGCGAGCTGCTTGGGCGGGATCGTTGGAGAGTAGCATTCCGATGGGAAAGCGGTCATTGCCAGGATGGGGATACCAACTCAGGTGCAGCAATTCTTCTGGCTGTTGGTACGTCTGTTGATGAAACCCAAACCCTCCTTCGGCAAGTTGGATTGGCAACTGATTCGCCCATTGACGGAGCAGGGGGTGATCGAGCGGACTCCCCACCAAGAAGACCGGGAGGGAATTCAGAGAGTCGAGGGATACCTCCCGGCAGGCTTTCAGGAGAACCGGTTTCTGTTGGGGAGAACGATCCAAGAAATCCGTTAGCATTCGGCGGTAAGCTTCTCCCTGATCCTCGTTCTCATCCCCATACACCACCAACAAGGCAGGACTGTCCCGATAGGCCCTTGCGTAGGCCCGCCAATTTTGGGGTGGTTCTTCCTCCAAGGCTTCGGCCTCGGGTTGAGAGGATCTGGGGCCAGCTTGTAAGCACGCCCCCAACAATAGGCTGCCAATGGCTCCGAAAATCCAAGAAACTCGTTTACAAATGTTCCACATGACCAGCAGGGTAGTAGGTATAGAAACAGCGCGCCGATACAGGATCAACGCGCTGTGGAGAATTAACCAGAAAAAGAGGCATCATTTCATCTCTTGAACCACTTGCATGGCCTCAAAGACGTACAGGTCTTTGTGAAGATTCTTGTGCCAGGTTTCAATTCGTTTTTGGCGAACGGTGTCACTTTCGATGTGCGCTTGGTCCGCCATCGGGGTGATGATTTCCATCGCCTCGATTTCCTGACGGATGTCCTTGTATTTTTGGGCTTCCTCATTGGTCCGCTTCCGGTCAGTCCGGAAGGCTTCCAATTCTAGCGGATACGTGTACTGATCCTGACGGACCTTGTACCGATTGGCATTTTCCTGAATCAGATCAAAAGTAGAATTGGCCGCTACGCGCTCTGAACTATTCGCTACCAGTTGAGGCACCTGAGCAGAAACAGGCTCACTCCAGGTTTGATAATTGGCGGGCGTAATCTCATCCCACGGCATGGAGTAATCTTGCTCTTTCTCTCCGGTTTCGATCAAACTGTATTCATCGGGAAGCAGAATGTCAGGCGTAACCCCTTTCAGTTGGGTCGCATCGCCATTGATGCGGTAAAACTTCTGGGTGGTCATTTTCAATTCTCCCAACGGCTTGATTTCATAATTCCCGGGGATCAATTTGTCGAGATCAACGAAGCGTTGGACCGTTCCTTTGCCGAAAGTGGGGGCTCCCACGATCACGCCACGATCATAATCCTGAATGGCAGCGGCCAGAATTTCGGAGGCAGAAGCACTGAAGGAATTCACCATGATCACCAATTTCCCGTCGTATAGAATCCGATCATCCCGGTCGCGTAACATTTGAGGGGCACCTCGGCGAGACTTTACCTGAACGATGGGTCCTTCTTCGATGAACAGACCAGCCATGTCAACCACATCTTGTAGAGAACCTCCACCGTTGTTCCGAAGATCGAGGATCATGCCATCTACGCCCTCAGCTTGCAGCTTCTGAATTTCTTTGGCCACATCACTGGCACAACGACGACCAGATCGGTTGTTGAAATCAGCGTAGAATTTCGGAAGGTGGATGTAACCAATGGCCTCTTTCTCCCCCTCTTCCTTGAGGATCACAGATTTGGCGTAGGTCTCCTCTAATACCACCACATCCCGAGTCAAGGGAACATCCGTCTCCGAATCATCTATTTTACGGACGGACAAGGTCA
>JBCCCJ010000560.1:0-4784 GCA_039033615.1 Bacteroidota bacterium | reverse complement strand
CGCCTCGTCCTCCCAGCCATAGGAAAGGATCGCATACGACTGGGGAATCCCTCTCGGTGGGTGAGCAAACACCTGGACTTGTACTCGGCGACAGTCACATTCTGGGTCAGAGCAGTAATATTCCATGAACAAGTAGCTGCCTTTTGGAACATAGAGCTGAGGTTTCTTCATCTTCACGATGCGCATTTCTCGGATTGCGATGGTAGGAAACGTGCTTAATAAGGCAACTAAATCCATAGGAAACTTTTTTGTACTTTGAGTCGGTCTATTGTTAAAGCTTGTAAGCCAGTTATGCTTAATTTGCTGGAGATAGAAACCAATTATAGATTGATTTTGGATTTGTAATATCTAAAATTTTGGGGGAATTTTTGCCTGGAACTTACGGTTTTACCTGTCTGAATTTAGCGATACCTCCCTATGCCCAGAAAATATGTATGGATGCAATCTTCCAAGCCACCTAAACCATCTGATGCCGAAAAGCGCCGGGTGGAAGAGACTTTCGCTCCCTTGATCGCTAAAAAGAAGGCCCAACTGCCTCCGTTGGAAGATCCTCAAAAGCGTAACCAATGCGTGGACATCAAATTGGCTTGGCGAGGAAGCTACTTTACCCTCAAAGGGGTGTTCAAATGTCCGCCTACCCCTCAGTATGTCGCGGAAGGCTTTGAAAGCGGCATCGCAAGACTCACTTACCGGGGCAAGGACCAGTTTGACTTGGCTTATCTACGCCATAATGACAAGTGGTTCGTGGTATATCAATCAGTTAGTCTGAAGGAAGCAGTAAAATCGGTGGATTCTGATCCTTGGTTTGAATTTTTCTAGGCCAGCGTAAAATCGGCCCCCAGCACAAATGCTCGAAAGTCCAGTAAGATCGCTTATAGTACTCACAACTGTTTATTTTACGGTCTTCCCTGCTTCTTTTTGGAAAATTTCAGTTTTGCAAAGAGACCTGAACACCGCTTGGAAAGCCACGACGCTAACCCAAATCCCCCCTCCTTCCGGCAGCAAGGCTCAGAAGAAAGGGGCCGTTAGGATCAGATGTTGGCAATTGAAAAGTAGGTGTGGGGCTTATCCCACCATCATGATCGCTTGATCTGGTCGCTCTGCTACTCGGATGTAGCATTCACAAGCCAGAAACCAGAGAAACCACAACAAGGATGGTAATACGCGGGAGCTACCGCAAGGTGAAAGGCGAAAAAGTGGATTACAAAATAACACAATGGGCTTGTTTGGGTTCAACGGGAGTAAAAATAGTCCCTGAGCCTGAAGGAATTATAGATGCTCCCTTCGCCTGTCGCAAATGGTCAATGAACCGTCGGAATGCTGCCGCGAGTTGCGGAAATAGTCAACGGATCGCGCTGTGCGAATGGCTGGGCCTTAGGTAGCTCAGTTGTCCTTTCCCCGATACATCAAGTAGTATGCCCAAGGAATGAAGTACAGGCTGATTAAGGTTCCGACCAGCATTCCCCCAATGAGGGCAAGGGCTAGCGGGCTTTGAAGGCTACTGCCTAAATCTCCCCCAAACAACAAGGGTAATGCAGCTAAGACGGTAGTTAAGCTCGTCATCACAATGGGTTTGAGCCTTCGCTGGCCTCCTTGATGAATGGCTGTTTGAAGGGGAACCCCCTGGAGCCTCAAGCGATGAATGGTATCGATTTTGAGAATTGAATCATTGATGATGATCCCACTCATCACCACAATGCCGATCAAGGACATCAAATTGAGGGAGGTACCACCCATCCATAACAGCAGCCAGACCCCGGCGAGATCAAGCGGTACTTCCAACAGTACCACCAACGGTAACAAGAGCGATTCAAACTGAGCCGCCAAAATCAAATACAACAGTAGCAAAGCCAACAAGAGCAAGTACGCAAACTCCTGAACGAGGCTTTGGTCTTCGAAGAGTTGCCCGGAAAAATGCACTTGAAAACCTGCATCTTGAATGATCTGCCGCAATTGCTGTTGAAAGACTGATGGAGAGGCAGGCAATTCGGAAAATGCGATGGGAAGGTAGGGACCAGCAGGATTGGCAAACAAACTCACCAAGGCATCTTGGGAACTGATGTGAACCAAACTTGACAAAGGAATGGCCCTTCCTTCTGAATTGATGAGTTGGGAAGTTTGCAGGAGTTGGCGTACATCGGTAGGTGGCCCACTGAGCCGAATTGGGATCAACTGTTGTCCAATCGCAATGTCATCCAACCAATAGGTTTGGGCAATTCGTTTCAAATGATCATGAAGTTGCTGGGGTTCGAGTTGATACAAGAGCAATTGTTCGGGAAGAAACTCTATCAGGATAGTGGTTTGGCTAGGAAGCGAGGGAAGTTGAGTACCCAATTGGTCATTGATGCGCTGAATCAAGGCTTGCCCATCTGAGAGGGAAATCCAGGCTTGCGGATCGGGACGGCTTATTTCGGCCACCAACAGAGGCTCATCCGACACGAACAATTGCTCAAACAGGGAAGGGGGAGCCGAAAAGGAAAAGCGACTATTGGGGTATTGAGTTTGTATCCAGTCGCGAATCGTTGCCTGGAGGACTTGCACTTGAGCGGGGTTGCTACTTTCCAGATAGAGCCGGGCTTGGGAAGGAGTTAAGTTGACGTCTTGTTGTAAAACAAATTGCTGGGACCCAATTTCACTAGCACTATGAGAAAGGGAGGAATGAAGCTGGTTCAGCAAGACTTGAACTCGCGCTTGGTTTTCGGCTGGATGAATCGACTCCCCCCAGTCAATTTCCAGCCGGATCGCAGATTGTGGAATATCGGGAAATTGTTGCAATGGCAACTGGAGCATGCCGCCTATCCCTAGCCCAGCCAAGATCAGAAAACCACCTCCAGCCCAGCCAGGATGTTTCAACACCCACTCTACACTCTTCTGATACCACTGATGGCGAGGTTTTAAGACAACAGAAGTCAGAGAATCCCCAGTGGATCGGCTCCGGTACAAGAAATGGTATACCGTTGGCAAAACCGTGATCGAGACCACCCAAGATACGCCCAAACCGATGGTGATGGCGATGGCTTGATCAGCAAATAAGGCTCCGGCGATACCACTCAGCAAAATCAGGGGCAGGAATACCGCGCTGGTGGTCAAGGCTGAACTGAGTAAGGGGCGAATCACTTCCTGGGTTCCCTGGACCGAGGCTTCAAAAGAAGAAAGACCTCGCTGCCGGTATTGAGTCATGTTGTCTAATACAATGATGGCATTGTCAATCATCAGGCCTACGCCCAGGATAAGACCAGAAAGCGAAATGACATTGATCGAAATGTCCAACAGGAAAAAACCGATCATGCAGCCTAGTAGAGACAACGGGATGCTCAACCCGATCAGACCGGCAGAACGCCAATCTCTTTGAAACAACCACATCACCACAAAAGCCAATATGGCACCTAGCAAAAGTGCTTGGCCCAAGCTACGAATGGCTACCTCCAATAATTGGCTTTGGTCCTGCGAAAGGGAAAAGCGAAGGTCTGGATAGGCAGTTTCAAACTCCATAAGTACTGCTTCGACGGATTGACTAAGGTCGGCCATCCGCACATCTGCTTGCTTGATGATGGCCATGCCAATGGCAGCTTGTCCATCGCTCAGATAGCTCCCTTGGGCGGTCTGAGCCAGGAGTTCGACAGTGGCAATTTCTTCCAGTAGTAAAATTCTCTCACCAATTTTGAGGGGAAGTTGAGCAATATCCTGCGGACTTTTCAGGCGGTTGGTCACCTGGAGCTGATATTCGTACTGACCTTCTCTGACCCGCAGATTCCCCAGGGGAAGATTGGCCTGCTGAAGGACAGCCTGAAGGTCACTGTGCTGGATGCCCAAACTTTGCATGCGGTCAAGGTCCGGCCGAATCTGTATTTCTGGAAATTGGCGACCAGTTATATCAACCATGGCCACCTCGGCCAATTGTTCCAGGCGGCGACGCAGCACCGAATTGGTAAATTCACTGAGTTCCAAAAACTTGCGTTCATCGGCTGCTGCGTCCGCTAAGCGAACATGCAGCAAAAAAATGGGCAAATCGCTGGCGTTGGCCCGGATGACTTGAGGCCGCTCCACTTCTCTGGGTAGCGACCCCATGAGTTGGTCGATTTTTTCGTTTGCTTCCAAAAACAGGAGATCCATGTTGCTCCCAAAGGCAAACTGCATCCGAATCATGGCCTGCCCATCCTGGCTTTCGCTTTCGAGATCAATCAGTTGGGAAACCTGAACCAGTTGGCGCCTCAGCGGGCTGGTGACCAAGCGTTCGACCTCGGTCAAGGAAGCCTGTGGATAGCGGATGTGTACCTGCAGGGTAGGGGCGGCCACGTTGGGGAGCAAGGAAATGGGGAGAGATTGCATCGCCAATAGCCCCAAAGCCAGCACCGCACAACAGCTGACAAAAATCGCAATGGGACGTTGGAGGAGAAAGGCGATCATGGGAAGCAATCAAAAGACGAGCAATCAGCGACTGCGAATGGGAACCTTATGGGCCAAGTTGAGATTTCCTGTAACGATGATGGTATCCCCTGCCTGTATGCCCTCTTCAATGGTGACAAAGTTGGTATTTTCATGACGAGTGGTTACGTAATGCCACCAAGCCGTGTCATGCTTAGCGGTGAAGACGACTTCCCTCCCCTGCCGCAACACTACTGCAGATTTGGGAACCATCAACTGGTCGGCGAGAGATTGTTGGAGCACCACCCGGACATTCATACCAGGCAGTAAGCCGGATCGGGAATTGCGAACGCTAGCCATCACTTGCACCATTCCGTCTTCGTCCACGCGCGGATTCAGGGATTGAACCTTGCCAATCG
>JBCCCJ010000559.1:0-4786 GCA_039033615.1 Bacteroidota bacterium | reverse complement strand
TTCTCCAACTCAACAACAAGCACTATGGCCCATTGTGATTGGCGTATTGGCCTTCGAGCGAGAAAAATACGAAGATGCCAAAGAACTATTTGAGGCCATTTCGCCAGATATCCATCCGGTATATGCCCTTACGGCCAAGGTATTTGCTTGTATGACCTTGTTTGAGTTGTGGCACCATCAGGTCGAACATATCGAACCAGAAAAACAGTTTTTCGAAGCATGGCGAGGCTTACAGCACTTTTTGCAATATCGCGCTCGTCAATTGCCGAGCAGTCTGCATGCTTCGGCAAAGGTCTTCTCTGAGGCCATCCATCTGCTGTTTCTCGGACCATCTCATCCCCGCTCTGCGGCTAATATGAGGGCCATGTTAGCAGGTTCTCCCCAACCACTTATGGGGAAATGGCTGAAGAAAACCTACCACATGGTCTATCGGGACTCCGTCGCAATGGACTGAGTTACCTCTTGCCATTACTGCAAACTGAGGCGGTGAACACTGCGCTTTCCTGCTACCAGAACTTGGAGAACATAGGTGCCTGAGGGAAGGCCGCTGAGAGAGACTTTATCCCCAGGGTAGGCACCCGCCCGCAGTTGCCGTCCGGTTGCATCTTGCAGCCAGTAATGCGTCACTTCCCGTCCTTCGGCTTCGATCCAGACGGCACCTTGGGTAGGATTGGGATAGACCTTTACTGTTGGCAACTCAGGTGAGAGGGCAGCACCTCTCCGTCGGAAGATGTCAATTTCGATGGCTGTGATGACCCCCCGGCAGCGCAAGTGGGCGATCAATCCCTGGCCGCTGTTGCTACCAGAAGTGCGGACTAGGATCAGGGTCAGAATATCCTCTACCGTATCCAAGGTCGTGGTAGCTTGATACAATCCATCCGAGATGAACCAAGAGTCAAAGTGCAGGACTTCAAAGTCGGGATTGAGCCATTCGGTCCCCGCTGTATTGAATTCCAGGTAGAGAGAGTCCAATGGTCCCAAAGTGCTGTCGGCATAGATGCCGAGCATGCCTTCAGAAATTTCTGAGTCGTAGGAATAGGTGGTCGAGATGTGGTCCATCTGCGCCTGAGAAAAGGCGGGGGCCAATAAAAGGAGCAACGTACAGGCGATGGGAGCCAGGCACAACTTGCCTATGTTCTCCCGCAAGAGGAAAGAAAAAGTCATGGAAATATTTTGTATTGGTGAAACAAAATCTTCCCGTGACTACAGGGCCTAGGATAGAGTCATGAGGAAGGCAAAAGCGATGAAATCAACCGCTTTCTACCTACTATGTATTCAGCAGACCAAAAGGTTCCGAAGAAATGAAAAAAATCTCATCCTGAGATGAGATCTTAGAATAATGGCCTGATTGCTAGCTAATTGGATAGACTTTTTCTTCACAAGAAAAACCCTACTCCAGCCACACTTTCTGCGTCCATACACCCCGATCAGTCAGCACCTGCGCAATCACTAGCCCTTGGTACCGACATCGGACCTTCGCCTCGTGTCGCTCCAGACGAATCTCCGCAGGCAAGCGTCGACTCGTGAGGTCGTACAACTCGATGGACTGGAGGGTGGCTTCGGGGGAATTGAGGGTGAATGCGCCGGGGGCGGGATTGGGGAAAAGAGAAAAAACAGCTATCTCTGATTGGAAAACGTCTGTTGTACGCAGATTACACAGTGATGTGATTTCCTCTTCGGAAAGTAAGCGATTATAAATGCGGATATCATCGATTTTCCCACTGTAGTAAGGAAAATTAGGATTGTAAACAGCTCGTCCAATTTCTACTGGAGCGGTTGTGGTGGCGGATTCGTTCGCATAGGTTGAGCATGACTTCACCAATTGCCCATCTAGATAAATGTTGACGTTGGGCGTTTCGAGTAAAATGATTGCACAGTGCCAAGAGCTATCAATCAAACTGGTACCCGTGTCTTGCTGACAGAGAACATCTCCCCCTCCCAATTCTGAAGCAAAAGTTAACCTCGCTTCCTGTATCCTGAATCCCCAATCTTTATCCCGATCATCAAGGTATTTATTCATCAAAACATTGAAAACAAACCCTGTATCAGTTTGAAACCATAGGCAAAATGAAAAAGGATTATCTCCTCCCCGTAATTCCGGTTCATCTTGGATCTCGATATAATCATCTACTCCATCGAATGAATAGGCGCTAGCGGGATTCCCTGATCGGTCAGCAGTAATAGTAGCGCCAAAGACAGCTCCATTAAATCCATTTCCTGAACTATCATTCGCATTTCCATTAAATGGGTAGTACGCCACCAGTCCACTATCCAGATTCACCTGTGCGATGCTCCAAAGGGGCAATAGGAAGAGCCCTATCAGCCCCATCAGACTGCCCCATTTGGTTTTGTTGTTGTTCTGCATGATTTGGTTGTTTGTTGGGGGAAAAAACTATTCCATTACCACCTTTTGCGTCCATACACCCCGATCGGTCTGCACCCGCACCAGCGCGATCCCCCGATAGCGGCTGCTTACTTCCGCCTCGTTGCGTTCTAGACGAATCTCCGCAGGCAGGCGTCGGCCCGTGAGGTCGTAGAGTTCGATAGATTGGATAGCGGCTTCGGGGGAAGAGAGGATGAATGCGCCGGGGGCGGGATTGGGGTGGAGGGTCAATACAGGGGAGGGAAGTTGCTCGAATCCTACCGTACGACAAGTATTGATACTCGAGGCTAAAGAAGAGGATACTTCGGCCGCGTTCACTGCATATGGGACATCAACTCCCCAATCACGGATATTTGGAGTAAGAGGAAATCCGAAAATATTGATTTCGGAGACGGCGACTTCAATGGGTGAACCACAGTCGGTAATAGTGTCATGTTTTACCGGTTCTTTTACCACATACCAATCAACGTTTCCATCGCTAGAAAAAGAAGCCGAAGAACCCACTGCGTAAACAGAATCATCCAAGAGAACGAGGTCCCTAAAATAGTCATTAAGTTGCCCTCCAAAAGTCTTCGCCGACCGAAGATTCCCTTCCTCATCCAGATTGATCAACAAAGCGTCAGTATCAACTCCATCGTCTATCCTGCCAACAAGCAAAAATCCTTTCTCTGCAGCTCCTTTATCGGGAATCGTTGCATAGGCTGATAAATTGGAACATGACATAGACGCTGAATGGGCATATTCCTTTGACCAAGATACAGTACCCAGGCTATCGACTTTAATCAACAATAGGTTGGAAATATTTAGAGAGTCTATTTGATCATAGATCAGAGTTCCTCCATCTGGGGTCGGAATGGCCATCTTGGAATGAGGATATGTACTATTGGTTTTATATACCTGATTCCAAATGATATTACCTGTAGCATCCATCTTTGCTAGGAATGGATCTTCGCTATTCATAGCTCCGCCAGCATTTGAGGCTCTCCCTAATAGCATAAAGGCATCCCCTTTTGCCCAGGTTCGGTATATCCCCTGAGCGGTAGTTCCACTGAGGGAAAAACTTTTTGCCATTACCACCGATCCTGAAGAAGAATATAGCACCATGTTCGCATCCTCGAACCCAGGTCGGCGGGTCCATCCAACTGCAAGGGTATTTCCCATGCTGTCGCCAGAAATGGAAAAAGGGTGATCGTCCCCTTCTTCTCCTCGAAAATGGGTCGAAATTAGATGGCCCTGTGAGTCAACACTTGCCCACATGAAGTCATCTATCGTCGGGTTAGCGTCTTGCTCCATCATGAACGTCCCTATCAATTGATTGGATTGTGGATCCCACCAGCCTCCTCGACTGAGAATTCTGTTTACATTATTTAGGCCTAGCACTTTTGCCCATAGAACAGTCCCATCCGGCCTAATCTTGGTTATCAGGCACTTGTAAGTTGGGGCTGAGTAGCTATTGCTGTTGCCAATTATGTATAGATCCTTCCCATCTGAAACGATTTTGGCTATGGTTTCATTTTCATCTCCTCCGAGCGTTAATTCAAATGACTGTGCGATCAATTGATAAGACGGGAGAAAGGACAACCAGCATACAACTGCTACTGAGATAACGGATGTTACGTTGGAGAAAGGAAACATATTAGTACTGTTGGAATGATGAATGAATGAATGGAGGTAGAGGTATTCTGTTTATGCAGGGTTCTTCCTGCTCTTAGGCCTTCTCACGACTACTCAAGCAGTACCTTCTGCGTCCATCCCCCCCGATCTGTTAGCACTTGTGCAATCGCTAGCCCTTGGTACCGATATCGGACCTTCGCCTCGTGTCGCTCCAGTTGCAACTCCACAGGCAGTCGTCGCCCAGTCAAATCATACAACTCGACGGATTGGATGGCTGCTTTGGGGGATTCGATGGAAAAATATCCAAGAGCAGGGTTGGGGTGGAGGGTACAAGGCACTTGATGGCGGGTATTCAGTGAAGAGATGGTGCACTTGGTGTTGATGCGAACGGAAATCCGAATCGCCGGACTCTCGGTGCTGTAGTGGGTTTGAGTAATGTAAAAGGTGTCCTTGCTGCTCACCTGAGGAGAAAAAGTATTTCCTGTTGCCAACAAGGTATCCAAATTCGGGTCGGCATACCATTGGATGTTCTCTCCAGAAACTTCGAGTAGCACGGGTTCATTCCAACAGAATACTGTATCTGAAAGAATCGCCAGCCGAAACAATTCGATGGTCCCTGGATTACAACCTGGTGCTGACCAAGGTCCTTCCAGTTTTTGCAAACTGTCGATCCAGTTCAGATCTCCATGTTTGATGCACCAGTACCAAGTAGGCCCAGTTTGCTCCGCAAGGATCTGAGTCTCTCCAAATTGGTAGAGGCTGTCTACCATCGTCCCTGCTAACACCATG
>JBCCCJ010000558.1:0-4794 GCA_039033615.1 Bacteroidota bacterium | reverse complement strand
TCCGAAGAACCCTTGCCGTACCTGACCGATGACGGTTTGTAGATTTAGCCCCAATAAGCGGGCTTTATCGGTCAGGCTGACGTTGATTTCCCGCAGACCTTCCTGGTTGGTGTCGGTGATATCGCGCACATCGGCCAATTCAGACAATTCTGCCTTCAGGTCATTTACCGCTTTGTCCAATTCGCTCAACTGGTTTCCAATCAAGGCGACCGAAACCGTTTTCCCGAAAGGAGTGGCCGCGCCAATGGTGAAGGATTCTGCGCCATAAATCGTCCCGACTTCTTTTCGCACCAGCTCTGAAAACTCTGAAGCCTTGATTGGGCGGTTCTCGCTATCCACCAGATTGATCAGCACGCTCCCTTCATTGGCAGCGGGACCGAGATTTTTGGTGATGATGGTGACGATGTCTTTGCCACCGTTGCGGTTTTCGGCTACGTCTTCATTCACCCGAATGATGGCGGCTTCGATATGATCCAGCCATTTTTGCGTTTCGGCTTCCCGCACTCCAGAGGGCATTTTCAGATTGGTGCTGACAAAATTCGCCTCGATATTGGGGAAGAACGTAACGCCCACCAGTCCCCCACCTACCAAGCCAAAGCAAAATATCAGAATCGCCAGAGGCACCGCAAGGCCCATAAATGGATTTCTCAAAAAGAATCGAAGGAAAGGCGCATATAAGCTGTTCTTCATCCATTCCATGAAGTCCCAGAGATATTGCTGAATGCGGGTGAACCAGCCAGAGATGCCTGCCACGATCATCCCAAAGGTACTTTCTGGTTGATCTTTCTGTACTTCTTCTCCCTCTCCCTTCCGGGTCAATGCTTTGGAGTGTGCCACGTGCCCAGGTAAGATGAAGGCTCCTTCTATTAAGGAAAATACCAGCGTCAGCATCACTACAATGGCCATTTCCGAGAAAAAATCTCCGGAAATCCCTGCCAGAAACAAGAAGCTACCAAAGGCAACTACCGTGGTCAAAATCGCAGAGAAGACCGCTGGCAAGACTTCCATGGTCCCATCAATCGCCGCTTGCATGCGGTCTTTGCCCATTTCAAAGTGGCGATAGATATTTTCACTGATCACAATGCCATCATCCACCAGAATACCAATCACCAGAATCAGGCCGAAGAGAGACAACACGTTGATGCTCACCCCGATCACCGGAGCGATGATGAACTGCCCCAAGATGGAAATCGGAATCGCAATGGCTACCCAAAATGCCAAGCGCACTTGGAGAAACATCGCCAACAGCAGTAATACCAAGGCAATCCCCACCATGCCATTGTTGAGCAGGAGGTCGATCCGTTGATTCAAGACATCAGAGCCATCATTGATGATGACGGCTTGAATGTTGTCATTCCTTTCGTTGAACTCGGCAATGTGCTCCCGCACCAAAGTAGAGATATCGAGCAGGTTTTCATCAATGGTATTGCTGACATTGATGCCCACTCCGGGCTTACCATTTACATAGAGGCGGTTGGGCGTATCAACCCATTTGTCTCTTACTTCGGCAACTTCCCGCAGGTACACCTTCCGTCCATCGGGAGCAGTAGCCACCAAAACGTCGAGGAGGTCGTCGGCGTAATATTCCTTGTTTCGAGAGCGGATGAGCAATTCTTCCACATCGGTTTTGATCGTTCCCCCAGTTAGCTCCAAGTTGGCAGCCTGTACCGCCCGCAAGACTTGATCAAAGGAGAGGCCATAGGTTTGGAGGTCTGCTTCTCGGACACCGATCTCGATTTCTTCTTCTGGAAATCCATTCAGCGATACTTTGGAGATACCATCCTTTGCGAGGAGATCACTTTCGATCTGTCGGGCAAAGCGCTTCAGCGTCTGCAAATCCACATTCCCACTGATGGCGAAGTTCAAGGCGACCGTCAGGGCTTCTTGTTTGAAGATGGTCGGAGATTCAATGCCTACCGGGAAAGAGTTGATCTGGTCCACAGCATTTTTGACATCCTGCAACAGTACTTCGACATCGTAGCCACGACTCCCCTCTACGGTAACTCTTCCGGTATTTTCACTAGAAACGGAGGTAATCCGGTCGATCCCGGTTACGCCTTTCAGGTTGTCTTCGATTTTGGCAACAATGCCCTCCTCTACTTCTTCCGGTGATGCGCCAGGATATACCACCTGAGCCACAATCAATCGGCTTTCACTTTCGGGAAAAAAGGTGCTACGCATCGAAAATATCCCCAGTACTCCAAAGATCAAGATCAATAGGATGAGTACGTCCCCGGTAATGGGATATTTGATGAAATATGAGATGATTCGCTTCATTTCGATTGATAAGGAGCTACCGTTAATCCATCATATGCACCGATCACTGACCCATTGACCAACTGAGTTCCGTCGGGAATGCCTTTCACCAGCACGGACTCGTTGGTGTATTGCACTGGCTCGACCTCCATCAATCGCATGGTCGAATCCTGAACCACATAAACCGACTTCTGTGCGATCAATAGGTCCCGAGGCAATTCCACCACTTGTTGGATGGTCTTGCCTTCAATTTGACCGTTGAGGTACATGCCTTCTTTGAGGCCCTTGCCACCCACGGAGATATATACCCGAGCGGTTTGGGTATTGGGATCAATGCGATCACTGATCCGCAGGATGGTTCCTTTCCAGCTTCCAGGAATGGTCGTACTGGTGAGAGCTACCCGGTTGCCTGCTTTGAAGAAAGGCAGTTCATCCAAGCCTACCGCCGCTTCCATCTCATAGCTGTAGGAATTGATGAAAGTACCCAAGGGCTGAGCCGCCCGCACCAAGGTTCCTTCTGTGATGTTGGATTCCGTAACCACTCCGCTGAAAGGGGCTTTGATGGTGTACTTCTCCAAACGCACTTCCGAGCTCTGAATGGTATAGAAGAGGTTGTAGAGATTGCGGGCGGAAATGAAATAGCGTTCCTGATCCGATTTGGGTTCTGGAAAGGCTTGGATCGGCTTCTCCAACTCAAAGTTGTTCAGGTATGCTTGCCAGTTCCTAAAATTCGCTGGATAGTCGGTTTTCAGGTCTGGCATCATGAGCGTGATCTGATTCATCAAGCTGCTTTTCTGGGCCAGCAAATTCAGTCGCTGCTCCTGATCGTCGATGACGACCAATGGCTGCCCTTCTTTGAAATAATTACCCTCCCGAAAGCGACTACTTTCGGGTTTGAGGACGCCAGAGACTTCTGCAAATACCTGAATACGTTTGCGCGGAGTCAAGCGACCGTTGACTTCAATTTCGGCCGCGAGTTCCTGGTTGGTAGCTGGCAGAACTTCTACCTGCTTGAGGGCAGTTTTGATGGGCAATCGCTCAGCAGGAGGCCTGCTGTTAGACAGACCGCGCGCAGCCACTACCGCCAACACCAGCAGGACAACGCCTGAAAGTCCGATGATGATTTTTCTGGTGGTCATATTGGATGAAGTAGATGTATTGGTTTCAAATGAAAAAGTTTCAAACGCAACTACAAATGCAAAAATCTATATATGCGCTCGTAGGTTGACAAACATTTGGCGGAGCACCGACTTACACACCTCGATTTCTCCTTCGGGAATGCCTTTGGTGACCTTGCCCTTCATTTCTTCCAGCATGGGCATCATGTCTTCTTTGAGATTTTTGCCTTTGTTGGTCAGATAAATCAACTTGTTTCGGCGATCTTCCTTATCCGAGATCCGAATCACAACATTCTGACTTTCAAGCACATTGATCGCCCGAGTCACGGATGTCTTACTCTGTCCTGCAAATTCGCACAACCAGCGTTGATTTTGGCCATCTTGTCGCCAGAGGTGTACCATCACAATCCACTGATCCAGGTTCATCTCATAGCCTGCAGCCTTCAAATGCTGCATCAATACGCTGCCCATCAACTTGGAAACTCTTCCAATGTGAGCGCCTAAAGAATCGTGAAATTCGGGAATTTGGTTCATCTCAATTGGTTACACTTGCAACCAACCGCGAAACACAGGCTTTGCTTCCACAAAAGCAAATTTTTTTTCTTTTGCGAAAGAATGACCAATACAAATGAGGGGGAATACCTTGCGGAAGCAAGAAAAACAAAAAGCCTGCACAAATACCAGGAGTTTGAGAAACCCCAAAAATAACACGTATGGAGACGCCAGTATGCCTCGGTAATCCTCTGTTCCTCCCGAAGGAAAAAATCCGGACAAGTCAACGGTTGAGGCCCGCCCTTAGCATCCCGAGCAAATCACCAATTGTCTAACTGTTAGTTTCAAAAACAGTTTGGTATCCATGCAGGATATGTTTAGCTGTAATGCTTCCAAAGATCGATACAGTCCGACAGACTGTGATAGCTTAAACCTACTTTCGACAGTAAAGGTTTCGGACAAAAGTAAAAAAGCTCTTGGTATCTAGCAATGCATAGATCATACCAGTTCTGACATCTTCCTCAACCTTGGTTAAAAATCTGACAGCAGAGCGATCTGACCTCTCGCAGCGAAAGCGATCTACCCTCTCCTTTCTCCATTGAAAATGCTAGCTGAATGCCGTATCATTGTCTGTCTATCAAATCTCCTGCGTCATCGAGCTTTCGATCATCATCGTCAACTACAATGTCAAGCACTTCCTGGAGCAGTGCCTGCAATCTGTATTTCGTGCCTTGGAGGGCATAGAGGCAGAAGTGATTGTGGTGGACAACAACTCCAAAGATGGCAGCCAACAGATGTTGAAGGATCGCTTTGGAGATCGCATCATTCTCCTTGAAAACCAGGACAATCCGGGTTTCTCCAAAGCCAATAATCAGGGCATCCATATTTCTCAGGGAGCGCACGTATTGCTACTGAATCCAGATACTGT
>JBCCCJ010000557.1:0-4795 GCA_039033615.1 Bacteroidota bacterium | reverse complement strand
ATTCTGCTCAATAAGCCTTCTGACTACCTCACGATGGAACAATTGGGGGAACTCTATCAGGCAGTGGGCGACAAATCCAAGGCCAGCGACTATTATGAAGAGTCCCTTCGCTACTTCCCCTTCTCCTACGAAGTCAACGCCAAAATTCGCACCCTGAACGATCAGACGCCCGTATTCGAGCTGGTGCCAGAGATCGACCCGGTGGAGATGATTGAGGAGTTTGAGGCCAAATTCAAACCGGCGTACAAAGAAAGCTATGACATCGTGTTGGAGAAAAAGTCTCTGATTGTATTTGAATCCATGGCGACCGCTGGCACCCATGAATTCATGATCCACATGAATGACGAGAGCGCCATTGAGTACTGGCAAAACCTGAACTTTGGGCCAGAGCCCTACCGCACGCTCTATTTCGATGAGTTGCTGACCATCAAGCAGAGCGGCGAAAAAATCAATGCGGAACGCAGCGGAGGCGAAGTGGTCTTCACCAACTTAGAAGTGGATGATTATATCTATGTCGCCTATCACGAGGAGCAAAAGCGAGGCGGAAAGTCGGCGGCTTTTGTAAGTGATGTCTTTTCGATCAATTCTTTTGCGCCGCTGTACCAATCGGAGTATCACCTGCTGGTAGAAGGGGACACCGAATTCGATTCCTATTTCAGTCGGGAGGAATTGGAGCCCGCACTCACGGAAGAAGCCGGTTTCCGGCATTACACCTGGTCGCTCACCAATCCTCCGGTCATCAAGGAGGAAACCAATGCCCTGCCCAGCAAGGACCTGACCAACAACCTTCATATTTCTATGACGCCCGCCTGGGGGAACATTGTGCAGTGGTACAGTGATTTGTCGGGCTATCAGAGCGTTCCTGACTACAGCATTCAAACGTTGGTAGAGGAACTCTTCGGTGGGCGGACGCTGAACGAGGAAGAGAAGGCCAAGGAGATCTATGAGTTCGTAACCAAAAACATCCAGTATAGCTCGGTGGATTTCCGTCAGTCGAACTTTGTCCCACAGAAGGCCTCTCGGGTGTACCAATCTCGCCTGGGCGACTGCAAGGATGTCTCCACCCTGTATGTGGCGATGGCGAAAGAAGCAGGACTGGATGCCAACTTGGTATTGATCAATACCTCTGACAATGGCCAAAAAGCGGTGGTCCTGCCATCCCTCAACTTCAACCATTGCATTGTCAATGTTGACGTAAAAGGCGAAAAGACCTTCTTGGAGCTCACGGACTCCAACCTTCCGTTTGGCTACCTCAGTCAATATCACAAAGGAGCGTCTATCCTGGAGATCCCTAGCTCCGGGGATCTGGCCATGAAAACCCTGACCCGGCTGGACTTCAATCCTGGCTATCAGGATCGGGTGAAACGCAACACCGAGGTCATGATTCAGGCCAACAACCAGATGGCTATCCAGCGCGAAACCGTCAAAACTGGCATTCGGGCTTCCAGCTTTGTCGATAGCTATTACAACATGGACAAAGAGCTACAGGATCAGAAGCTCACCCAAAGCATCAAGGATGATTTCTCCTCGGCGGTCTCCCTCAAATCTTTTGAGATCACCGAATTGGAGCCTCGCCATGATACGGCTCGCTACACCTACGACTTCTTGGTAGAAGGCGACGTGGTGAGTATGGGGGCTTTTCGTTCGTTCAAGCTGCCGTTTTCTGACGTACTGATTCACATGGCGGTATTCGAAGATCGGGATCGGATCAATGATTTCAACTTCGTGGCCTATGAAAATACCAATGTGTACGAGGAAGAAATGATGATTGAATTGCCGGATGGAAAGGCCTTCATGGAAGTACCTGGCAATGTCTCCGCCGAATGGGAGGATTTCAGTTATGACCTACAATTTGAGCAGATTGATGACAAAACCGTGAAAGTCCAACGGCATTTTGAAGTTCTGAGAGAGAACATCACGCCTGAGGATTTCCCCGCCTTTCGGGCGTTTATGACCAAGGTAAACGAAGCCGAAAATACGCATCTGCTGTTCCGGTAATCGGACCTGCGATTCTCTGTATCCAGAGCCGAACCAGTTGATTGCTGGTTCGGCTCTCTTGTTACGGACTGCTTTGCTCTCCCAAGATCATACAAGTTTTCAGGGAAGTCAGCTTCTATTTTCGGGTTTTAATCCCGAGAAAGCATGAATGAATCCTCCTTTTCCCGTCTCCTGACCTGGCTCCTTGCTGGTTGTTTGTTTGGGTTGCTCACCAGCGCTACCGCGCAGAAACGCCTCAGCCTCTCCGAAGCTCAGGCCGATGTTGACACCTTGGTGGAAGCCCTTCAACAGCAACATCAAGGCCTCTACCTCCACTTGGATCGCCCCACCACCGATCATCGCCTGGACAGCATTCGGGCGAGTCTGCGCCCCAACCTGAGTCGGATTGAATTCTTCAAGACCGTACAGGCTGTACTTGCCTTGACCAACGAAGGGCACAGCCATGCTTCCTTGCCCAAGTCCAGTCGGCTTCGGTTGGGAACCGCTAAGGGGTTCATGCCCATTGCGGTTCGATTTTATGAGCGAAATGCCTATTTGATGCAGTATTTTGGGGAAGAGAAAGTCACTTTGGAAAGAGGCATCGAAATTCTCTCCATCAATGGGCAAGAAATGGGGAGTATCGTGGAAGAAGCGTTGAGATATATTCCTACCGATGGCTTCAATCAAACCTCTGCCTATGAATGGCTGGGCTGGCAGTTCCCCATCCTGTACCGCCTGGGATTTGGCCCAGCAGATCAATTCGAGTTGATCATTCGCAGGCCTGGTGAGGAGAAGACCGAAAGGCTGACCTTGTCGGCCGTGCGCGCAAGCAGGTTGAAAGGCAAGCATTCCCGTTTGAAAACGCCCGTTCTTCGGATCCCCAGGCTAGCGCTTGAGCAGATCAATGACTCTGTCGCCTATCTGGCGATCAATAGCTTTTCGCTTTCTCCCAAAGAATATGGTCCCTGGCTGCAACAACAATTCACCACGATTCGGAACAAAGGGATTCGACACCTGATTCTGGATGTCCAGCAAAACGGTGGGGGAAGTGAGGGAAATGAAAACCTGTTGATGGCGTATCTGGAAAAAGAACCTTTTCAGAAGTATGCGTTTGTCTCCATGCCGATTACGGCATATACCCCGAGGAAGGATCAAAAAGGTCTGTTGTTTGATCAGTGGAGCATCAAGGATGGGATCGCTCAGCGGGGAGCATTCACCTTACAGAGTGCCTACTTCTCCGAATTGGGCTATGAAGCTCCGGCGGATTCTCTGGTGTTTCCAGGCAAGGTATACCTGCTGACCAGCGGTGTCACCTTCAGCGGAGGCGCAGAATTCACGAGCATGTTTCGCATGCGGAAGCGGGGGCTGGTCATCGGCGAAGAATGTGGGGGGGTGTATGAAGGAAACGTGAGTGGCTATTCTACCAGCCTGCGTCTCCCCCACTCCCGAATTTCAGTGGACATTCCGATCGTGTATTTCCGCATCAACGTTCAGCCGAATCCGGCCAGTCGGGGCGTCCTGCCAGACCACGTCGTTCCTCAGACGGTGGCAGACTACTTGCAGCAGCGCAACAGCAAACGTGAGTTTGTGGTAGAGCACCTGCTCAGCAACCCATGATTGATGGACATTCGGCCTGCGTGAGGGGGGTGAAGGCTTGTTTGAGCTCATGTTGGGGGGTGCGAAGACGGTGTGCATAGCGAGGCCGGAACACCCGACCCCGGTGCTGATTTTTATCAGCATCGGGGGCACGCCCATATTCCAACAATTATTCAAAAAAAATTCATTCGCCCATTGATATCTCTCGAGGAGGGCCGTCTATAAGGGTGTCGTTCTTTTCTGTGAGGTTGTCGAGCCGCAGAGTAACACCAAAAGACTGTACGATTCGACGAATCTCACAATTTTTTAAGCCAAGGTGAATAGTTCTGTAACAGGAACTTCAGGAAAGGGTCCCACGTGGGGTCCTTTTTTTTGTTATCTTCGATTGAGAACCATTTGCCTATGCTTACTGCCGAAGAACTCCTCTCTTTGAAATCCCGCCAGGATGTCCTGAACCTTTCCCATCAAAAAGGCATCAAGCTCAAGAAGCAGATGCGCAATCTCCGCTATGAGGAGGAATTGATTCTGCTTCAAACGGAGCTGGTGAATCTGCAACGTTGGGTCGCCAAGAAAGGGCTACGGGTGGCGGTCTTGTTTGAAGGGCGGGATGCCGCGGGCAAAGGCGGAACGATCAAACGATTTATCGAGCACCTCAACCCCCGATCTATGCGGGTGGTGGCGCTGACCAAGCCTACGGAGGTGGAGACCGGACAGTGGTATTTTCGCCGCTACATCAAGGAATTGCCCAATGCTGGAGAAATTGTCTTCTTTGATCGGAGTTGGTACAATCGGGCGGTGGTGGAACCGGTGATGGGCTTTTGCGACAAAAAGCAGTACCAAAAGTTCTTGGTGCAGGTGCCGGAATTTGAGCACATGCTGTATGAAGACGGGATCGTGTTGATCAAGTTTTGGTTTTCGATCAGCAAGGAAGAACAACAAAAACGCTTTGAATCTCGCCTCAACAATCCTCTGAAGGTCTGGAAGTTCAGTCCGGTGGATCAAAAAGGGCAGGAGTTGTGGGATCAGTATACCTTCTACAAGGAGCAGATGTTTTCCCGGACCCACAGTACCTTCAGTCCCTGGATCATCGTCAAAGCCAACAACAAACGGACTGCCCGTCTGGAGAGCATTCGTTACGTGCTTTCTCAATTTGAGTATGCGGGCAAATCCCGGGCGAAAACCAGTCATCACAAAGTTCCCGTCCATACCTGCCTCACTGTCT
>JBCCCJ010000556.1:0-4797 GCA_039033615.1 Bacteroidota bacterium | reverse complement strand
CTCAGATGGAAGGCAGTTGCTACCCACAGTCACGACTCTAGCGAGACGCATGGAGTTGCCAAGAGAATCTTTTGCCGCAGGCTGGTCCTGAAGGGACCAACATATCGGTAGCGAGCGGTCCAAGCAGTAGCTTGGCGTGCCGTAGGTACGCCGATGTAACGTCTACCTCCCTTCAAAAAATGAGGCTACCCCTGCTGAGGTAGTCCCGCTTTTTCATCTAACCAGATCTTCCTCTTTACCGCATCGCCTTATAGGCATTGATCAGGCCATTGGTAGAAGCATCGTGGGAACTCACCGCTTCTTCCCCTTCCAACTCAGGCAGGATGTTTTTGGCGAGTTGCTTGCCGAGTTCTACGCCCCATTGGTCGAAGCTGAAGATGTTCCAGATTGCGCCCTGCACAAAAATCTTGTGTTCGTACATCGCGATCAGGCTACCGAGGGTGCGCGGCGTGAGTTGCTTGAAGAGGATGGAATTGGTGGGGCGATTGCCGGAGAAGACCTTGAAGGGCTTCAGGAATTCAATTTCCTCGGCGGATGTGCCCTGGGCTTCCAGTTCAGCGACCACTTCTGCCTCAGATTTCCCTTTCATCAGGGCTTCGGTTTGGGCGAAGAAGTTGGCGAGCAATTTGGGGTGGTGGTCCCCGATCGGATTATGCGAAATGGCCGGAGCCAGAAAATCACAAGGGATAATCTTGGTCCCCTGGTGAATCAATTGATAGAAGGCATGCTGCCCATTGGTACCTGGCTCTCCCCATATGATCGGCCCCGTCTGATGAGAAACCGGCTCACCATTCCGGCCAATGCTCTTGCCGTTGGACTCCATATTGCCCTGCTGGAAATAGGCGGCAAAGCGATGCAGATATTGGTCGTAGGGAAGAATCGCCTCGGTTTCGGCGCCGAAGAAGTTGTTGTACCAAATGCCGATCAAGGCCAGAATCACGGGCAGGTTGCCTTCGAAGTCGGCACTTTGGAAATGCTGATCCATGGCGTGGGCGCCTTCCAGCAATTCCCGGAAGTGGTCGAAACCGATGGTACAGGCAATCGACAAACCGATGGCGGACCAAAGCGAATAACGGCCACCTACCCAGTTCCAGAAGCCAAACATATTGTCTGGGTCGATGCCGAAGTCGACCACCCCATCGCGATTCGTGGACAAGGCTACAAAGTGCTTGGCGATATGGGCTTCCTCCGTAGCGGATTCCAAGAACCAATTCCGCGCTGTGTGGGCGTTGGTCATGGTCTCCTGGGTGGTGAAAGTCTTGGAGGCGATCATGAAGAGGGTCGTCTCTGGATTCACGCGCTTGAGGGTCTCGGCGATGTGGGTGCCATCGACATTGGAGACGTAGTGGACGTTCAATCCGGGCTTCCAGTAGGGACGCAAGGCCTCGGTTACCATCACCGGACCAAGGTCAGAACCGCCGATGCCGATGTTGACGATGTCGGTGATGTCCTTTCCGGTATAGCCTTTCATTTCTCCGCTGTGCAAGCGATTGGCGAAGGCTTCCATTTTTCCCAGCACCTCATTGACGTCCTCCATGATGTTGTGGCCATCAACCAAGATGGGATCATTGCTGCGGTTGCGGAGGGCAATGTGCAGCACGGCTCGTCCTTCGGTCTGATTGATGTTGTCCCCGCCAAACATGGCAGCGATGGCCCCTTTCAGGTCCGTTTCCGTGGCCAGACTCCTCAGTAGTTCCAGGGTCTCGCTTGTGATGCGGTTTTTGGAATAATCGAGGAGAATGTCTTCGAACTGAATGGAGAAATTCTCAAAGCGTCCTGGATCGGTGGCGAACAGGTCTTGCATCTGCTGTTCGCGCAGGTCCATCAGATGGGCAGTGAGTTGGCCCCAGGCGGTGGTCTGAGTAGGAGAAATGGTCGGCAACATAGGAGAATCGGAGTTGGTTGGTTAATGGAGTCGAAAGGTAGCGCAATGCAAAAAGATTGCCAAGTCCGGGAGCGGACAGATGGAGCGAAAACGATCAGTTTTCTTCCGGGAGATCCGCCAAAAATCCCTCCACTGCTTTGACATTGGGTTGAATGTCCCAGCGCTGAAACTGTTCTAGCGCAATTTTCAATTGCTTGCGGGCTTCGGCGGTTTTGCCCACTTTGCCCAGGGCCTTCCCCAAGGTCGCACAGCCCACAGCATAATTGATATGTTCGGTCCCGTACAACTCTTCCAGGATCGACAGAGAGGCACGCACTACTTCAATTTGTTGGGGATATTCCTCTCGTTTGGCGTGAATCATGCCGCGCATATGCAGGCAGAGCGAAACAAAGTGGGAGGTATAGCCCATTTGCGTTTCAAATCCTTGCTGCGCCTCCTCAAACCAGTACAGGGCTTGATCCAGACTATCCAAATTCAAGAGAACTTCTGCGATGCTTTTTTGGGCATGACTCATGAAGACGGTGCCTGTCAATCCATTGGTTTGGAGCGTCTGAATCGCCAGTTGACTGCATTGGTAGGCGGAATCCGGATAGCCCCCTCTTACCAGGGCCTCGCTGCGATTCACCAGCGTTTGAGAGCGATTTTTGGGAGAGGTAAAGCCATTCAACTCCATCAACTGCAAGGCCTGCTGATACATAGAATCGGCCTTGGCAAATTGCCGTTGAGTGGTAAACATCAATCCATAGTCGTTGTACACCACTTCGAGATGCTCCGGCTGCGTTCCAAAAGCGGCCTCCGTCGCCAATAAGGCAATTCGAAACAAAGAATCCGCTTCTGCCATTCGGCTGAGATCGTGGGCCGCATTGGCGAGGTCATGAACCCGAGTCGCATACTCCTTGCCTTGCTGCCCGAATTGAGCCTCTGTTTCCGCGAGAGCCTCTTTGCTCAACTCGTACCCCTGCTTTCGCAAACTGAGGTTGTTGTACAACTCTCCCATGACCTCCAGCAGTTTCAGTTTGACTTCGGGTTGATCTTCCAAGTCAGTTCGAATGGCGGGAATGCTCTGATCTAGGAAGGCCTGCAGGGGCAAATCTTTGGCAGCAAGGGTATCCTCACTGCGGTAGGGGTCCGCTCGTCGGAACATCCCAATCAGAAAATCGGTCACTGCTTCCGCCTTTTCCCGCTCCACGGTTTCCCGCGCCAGGGCTTGTTGGGCACGACGGGCTTGCCAGGTGGTGCCGATGATGCCTCCTACGAGCGCCAGTAAGGTCAGAGAAAGCGTCGCAACCAATAGGCGATTGCGCTGCACAAATTTTTGGGCAAGGTACTGCCAGGATTCTGGACGGGCTTTGATCGGACGTTGGTGAAGGTAATTGGCCACGTCTTCGCCTAGCTGTCCCGCATTGGTATATCGGCGCTCAGGTTCAGGCCGCAACGCCATGCGGATGATGTCTCTCAACTCTTCGGGGAGACCATCCAGACCATCTTTCGGACCAATGGGTCGATCCAGCAAGATTTCTCCCAGGATCAAGCCCAGTGGATAGACATCGGTAGCAGTGGAAAAACCAGTCCCTGCTAGTTGTTCGGGGGCGGCATATTCCGGCGTCAACCAGCGCTGACTTGGTCGGGTCCAACCCTGGGGATCGGTGTTGGGGTCCAGCAGTTTGGCGATCCCAAAATCCAACAACTTGACCTTGCCTTCCGGGGTGAGATATAGATTGGCGGGTTTGAGGTCCCGATGGATCACCAGCCGCTGGTGGGCGTGTTGAACTGCCTCGGTGATTTGGAGGAAGAGGTTCAGGCGATCCGTTTGGGAAAGTGGTTGGGCTTGGACGGCATCGGTGAGGGGGGCTCCCTGGATGAATTCCATCACCAGATAGGGCTGCCCCGTCGGAGTTTCCCCCGCGTCGAGCAAGTTGGCGATGTTGGGGTGGCGAAGTTCTGCCAGCAGTTGTTGTTCGTAGCGAAAGCGCTGTAAAATGGCCGCACTGTCCAGGCCCTTTTTCAGAACCTTGATGGCGACTTCCTCTTCATATTGCCCATCTACACGGGAGGCCTGATAGACCACCGCCATGCCTCCCTGCCCGATTTTCTCTCCGACCAGATAGGGGCCCAGGAGCGTGCCAGTGAGCTGCCCCCCTTGGTCTTCCTCCCACACCCGGCCCATTTCTGCTTCCCACCCTGTGAAATAGCCTTCCGAACGTTCTGCCGATTGACAGAGGCTCCACACCTCATCAAATAGTTCGGTTGCGTCTCCACAGGCATTGCGGAGCCAGTTCTCTCGTTCGGAGGCGGGCTGCTGAAGGGTTTCCTCCAACAATTCAGCCATTCGGTGCCAATTCTCAGTATTCATACGGAGGCGTCTGATAGGTAGCGATACAACCAGGCTTTGGCGAGTTGCCAATCGCGTTTTACGGTGGCGGGAGAAGTTTCCAGGGCTTTTGCGGTCTCTACCACGGAAAGCCCCGCAAAAAAGCGGCAGGCCACGACCTGCCCCAAGCGACTTTGTTTGGCTTCCAGATGACGAAGGCCTGCTTCCAGGGAAAGGATTTCTTCTACGCGCTCATCGGAAAGGGGCAACTCTAGCCCTTCGAGGCTGGCATCGGCTTGTTTGCCCCCCCGCTTTTGCGCATTGCGTTGCTCGGCATAGTTGTACACCACTTGTCGCATGGCTTGGGCAGCGATTCGAAAAAAATGCAGCCGATTTTCAAACTGATCTTGCCGCACCAACTTCAAATAGGCCTCGTGGACCAGAGCGGTGGTATTGAGGGTAGGGCTCGCGCCTTTTTCCCGACGGATGTTGCGTGCGAGATCCACCATTGGAGGTTCGATTGCTAATTGAGGAGCTTCAACCAGCCCCTGTACAGTCACCTTAAACTGGTTGCGAGAAGGAGTTCCAGCAAATGCTGCCT
>JBCCCJ010000555.1:0-4800 GCA_039033615.1 Bacteroidota bacterium | reverse complement strand
TCAACAACAAAAAACGTCCTGTCGCAAGACAGGACGTTTCAGGAAAAGTACCCGCGGATGGATTCGAACCATCGACCTTTGGTTCCGGAGACCAACGCTCTAATCCCCTGAGCTACGCGGGCAGGGAGGACAAAAGTAATACAACTTCCCACTACTCCCAAACTTTCTGGGAGCTTTCTCAGATTGGCTGAACTGCCAATCGAATATTCCAATTGATGTTGACTCCTGGGGCTCTTTGCACAAGGGGAAGCCAGTCTCCGTCGTTGCTGTCCAGGAGCCAATCGCCATCAGGAGCCGCGGGTCCCGGATCGCAACCGAGCGTTTGCTGATTGAATGCGTGGGAAAATTGCACGACTACCCAGATGTCTTCATCGGGGAGGATGACCTCTCGGCCTACCTCGTGTGCGTGCCAGCTGTTTTCCTCGATATCACTGCTGATGACCGCCGAATACAGCAGGTTTTCGGGGGTGTTATCTGAAGAATTTGCATACAATTTCACCGAACAACTTTCTGGTAAGTCCTGGATGTATAGGTAGATCGTTTCGGCTGTTCCCCCGGATGCATTCCCCAATTCCGATTGTGGAAAGCGGACGCCAGCTTCGTACGTCCTACCGCCTTGCAACAAAGGTGCATCTTGATTATTCCCATCATAAAACAGCCCAATCAGCGGCGATTCAATGACTGGAGAAGGAGCAACGGAATTGCGATCACATGCCGAAAGGACGATCAGCAAACTCACTGCCAACAAAAAAGTGGATGTTTTCATCTCGTGATTCTTTTCCTCAAAGGTCGCAAATCTCCCGCAAAGGCGAGGACACCTTTGTTCTGTAACTGAACACGCTTATTCATTATAGGTTCCAATCGGTGATCCCTAACATAGTCGAAAGCTTGATCCGAATGCAATTCATACCTACGTTTTGAACCCACAACCCACAACCCACAACCCACAACCCAAAACCAAAAACCCACAACCCAAAACCCAAAACCCAAAACCCAAAACCCAAAACCCAAAACCCACAACCCAAAACCCAAAACCCAAAACCCAGAACCCACAACCCACAACCCAAAACCCAGTTAAGGTACTTCTACCGTATCCAGAATCCGGGTGATGATTTCCTCGGTGGTTACATTTTCAGCCTCGGCTTCATACGTCAGACCGATGCGGTGGCGCATCACGTCCTGGCAAACATTGCGCACATCTTCGGGGATGACGTAGCCCCGGTGCTTGATGAAGGCATAGGCTTTGGCGGCTTTGGCCAGGGCGATGGAAGCCCGTGGGGAACCACCGTAGCTGATCAGAGGCGTCAATTTTCCCATGCCATTCTCTTCTGGATGTCGACTGGCGAAGACAATGTCGAGGATGTAGCGCTCGATTTTCTCATCCATGTACACTTCTTGGACCGTCTCTCTGGCATCCATGATGTTTTTCATAGAAATCACCGGACGAATCGGCTCAAATCCTTTGCTGACATTCAAGCGAATGATTTCCCGCTCTTCTTCTTTGCTGGGGTAAGTGATGACGCATTTGAGCATGAAGCGATCCACTTGTGCTTCGGGTAGGGGATAGGTGCCTTCTTGCTCAATGGGATTCTGGGTCGCCAATACCAGGAAGGGCTTTTCCAGGATAAATGTCTCTTCGCCAATGGTAACCTGCTTCTCCTGCATGGCCTCCAATAAGGCACTTTGGACTTTGGCAGGGGAGCGGTTGATCTCATCAGCCAGAACGAAATTTGCGAAGATGGGGCCTTTTTTGACCGCGAATTCCATCGTTTTCTGGTTGTAGATCATCGTACCCAATACGTCGGCAGGTAGCAAATCAGGCGTAAACTGAATCCGACTGAATTTCGCATCTACTGCCTGAGAGAGCGTTTTGATGGCCAGGGTTTTGGCCAGGCCGGGTACGCCCTCCAACAAAATATGTCCGCCTGACAGGAGCCCTAATAACAGACGTTCGATCATGTATTTCTGACCGATGATGGCCTTTTTTACTTCTTGGTTGAGTAGGTCAATGAAGGCACTTTTCTGCTCGATTTTTTCATTCAAGGCCCGAATATCTACGGATTCACTCATGTTTCTTGGTTCTTTGGGGATCATGTGAGGAAAACAAAGAGACGAAAAAACCAGCAATTTCGGCGAACCGAAGAGAAGGTTTTTTCGTCTCGATCATTTTTTTAGCCTATCAGCCGTTATTGGAAGACAAAATTAGCGGATTTCCCCCCGATTTGCGAGTCCAGTTTTGTTAATGGAGTGTTAAGATTCTCATTCCTTCACAAAACGACTTTGGTACGAATGCCCTTCCTGATCGCGAGCTCGGACCAAATAGAAGCCACTGGCCAGATTGTTCAAAGATATCTCCAAAGAATGACGTGGACGGTCCAATTGGATATTGCGTAGGATTCTGCCTTGCACGTCCAGCAGTTGGACTTCTTGTAAAGAGGAAGAAGCCGTCCCAATTTCTACTTGGAGTAGCTCGTTGGCGGGGTTGGGAAATACTTGCAACGGGAGGACACTGAGTTGGCTGTTGATGAAACTAGCTGGTCCTTGGTAGGCCTCCCGCGCAAAGGACTGATTGTCCACTTCCATTTCCAAGACGTAGCTGGAAATCGGCACATCGGTATTCACCAATCCGGTGGCGGCATCAACCATGATCAAACGGAAGTCAGTAGTCTCATCTTGCCCCAAAAAGACCATTCTGCGATTGGCTTGGTCAAAATCAATAGAGCCCGCGATGATCCCGGTTTGATAGCCTTCCAATACCGCAGTAGAATCTACGATCGTAACTGCTGCCGTCAGCGTATCGATTTCTGCCAAATACACCCGCTGATAGGGCAGATTATATTGCGGGTCAATCATGCTGCTATCATATACTGCCAATAGCGAAAACAACTGATTGGTATTGAGATCATACGACAATCCACGGAGGTAGCCAGAGTTGCTCAAAGAAGGACTGTGGACCACCTGACCCGTGTGAGCGTCCAGCACATACTGCCGGAAATCGCCAGAGACCCCCCCATGAAAGGTGTATCGTCCAGTGTTGGAGTTGAAGGAAGAATTTCCTACCACAACCAATTGAACGCCCGGGATGGAGGAGACATTCTGCATGGTGCCTGAATTCAAGTCGATGGAGGCCAAATACTGCGTACTGGTACTTTGGTCAAAGCTCAGGCCATACAAGGTGTCGTGCTGCAAATCATATTGCAATTCGATGGGGAATCCTGTGCCGGAGAAGGGCGTGGAAATGGTGGTGCTGTCTTGGGTACCGACCGAGTAGTACAGACTCTGGTTACCGGTATCCAGTCCCCAGTAGATGAATCTCTTTTGCCCATGGTCGTAGGTAGAAGATCCCAAAGCAACTGCATTGGAATTGGAAATGGTAAACATGGGACTTACCTGCCCGGTAGCCGGATTCATGGCTACCAAGCTTAGGGGACTATTTTGGGGATTCCCAGGATTGGAATTTTGGAGACCGTAAATCTGGGTACTTTGCCCGTAGCTGAGGGAAAAGGTAGCCAAAAAGACACCAACCATGATTCTGAGGCGGAATAGAAACACTTGCATGTTGAAAGAATTAAGATGGATAGAAAAAAAAGGTGCTATCCTATTCTCCTTCCTTCTTAACTGGGGAAACCTGCAAAAGGTTGGTCATTAATTTTTCCTCAAAGGGCTTCAACGTAGCGATTAATCACCATCCAGGTATTGGGCTTGAGCAAAAAAATGAGTAAAATCCCCGAAACAGCGCCCCAGAGGTGGGCTTGATGATTCAGACGGAGTTCAGATTTTCGGAAAACGTTCACCAACGAATAGAGTAAATAAGCAATTCCGATCAGGTAGCCAGGCAACTGCAAGGCCGGCCAGGTCGTGGAAATGATCGGCAAACCGAACTTGAGATAGGGGTTGGCGAAGGCCGCAGCCAAGACCAAGGCACTGATTCCCCCCGAGGCTCCCAAGCTTCCTTCAAAAGAAGAATCATTGCGAAACGCAACAGTTGTAGCCAGGTGACTAATCAGCATCCCGGCCAGATAGAGCACCCCAAATTGCCAATGGCCGATGCGGTGCTCCAGCATAAAGGCAAAGAAATAAAAGGTAGTCAGGTTAAAAGTCAGGTGGAGGTAATTGCCGTGGATGAAACCTGCCGTGAGCAGGCGCCAATACTCCTTATAGATGAGCATGTCATAAGGAATCAGAATGAGTCGATCCCTTACGTCTTCCTTCAGGAGAGCGACGATGCTGACCGCCAAGGTGAGAAAAAGGATGGTCAGAGAAACGGGGGCATAAAGCAAATAGGACAACGTCATAGGGGGAAGTTGAAGACGATCAATTTCTCCCAAAAAAGGTAAGCTAGTCCCATTTAACAAACAGAATTCACCGAAATTCTATCCTATTTACCGATTGGATAAAGGGGAGATCTTAGCATCATACCTGCCGATTGGCGATGACGCCTAAGTAGTCCTGGATGGGTCCAAAGGCGAGGCCTGCTTGCAATTCTTTTCCCAATTGGCGAGCAGCATGGAAATAGCTGTCGATCAACTGCTGGGTTTCTTGCTCAATGTCCTGCGCCCGAAAGATGCTCAATATCTCAGCCACCTTCGTTTCTGGCGCATCCGACCGTTCCAGCCAACTTGCGATCTTCTCTCGCTGAGAGGCGTTGGCTTTTTCTAGCGCCTTGAGAAGAAGAAAGGTTTTTTTGTTTTCGATGATGTCTCCCCCGACTTGTTTGCCAAAATTGGCGGGGGGAAAAGCATCCATCAGGTCATCTTGCAGTTGGAAGGCCAGCCCCAAGGATTCACCATACTGCCGAAG
>JBCCCJ010000554.1:0-4806 GCA_039033615.1 Bacteroidota bacterium | reverse complement strand
GGCCGCGATCTTGTCATCAGACAGAGGACGACGCTTGCTCTCTCCTTCAATGATTTCTTCTAAGGCTTTCTTGACTTCCCGGTTGGAAACCATGCCGTCTTCCGTCTCGATGCCCTCGGTGAAGAAGAATTTCAGGGGGTAGATCCCAAATTCCGTCTGCACATATTTGCTGTTGGCTACCCGACTGACGGTAGAGATATCCATCCCGATTTCCTCAGCAATGTCCTTCAAAATCATTGGGCGGAGTCGCTTTTCGTCTCCTCCGGACAGGAAAAACTCTCTTTGCTTCTCCGCAATGGTCTCCATCGTGTTCAGGAGAGTAAACTGCCGCTGCCGAATGGCGTCGATGAACCACTGAGCCGCTTCAATCCGAGCCTTGACAAAGTCGAGGGTCTCTTTGACCTTCCTGTCTTTGCGCCCGCTGTCCTTCCCCTTGTACTCTTTGTACATATTGAGGTAGCTGCGACTCACCTTCAAGTCCGGGGCATTCCGATTGTTGAGGCGGATGTTGATCTGCCCATTTTCCGTAGTGAGGATGAAGTCAGGGATGATGTACTCATGCTTGATCACCGATTGGGACTCTCCTGGCTTAGGATTGAGTTTGGTGATCATGAGGTATACGTCCTTCAGCTCTTGCTCGGTCATGGAAAGCCGAGAACGGAGCTTGGAAAAGTGCTTTTTGGAAAATTCTTCGAAGTAGCGATCAATGACCTGAATGGCCAGATCGGTGGTGTGTGAGGGTTCTTTGCGTTTCAGTTGCAACAGCAGGCACTCCTGTAGATCTCTGGCCCCTACTCCTGGGGGATCAAAGCGTTGGATTCTTTCCAAAATCCCTTCTACCTCTGGTACCGAAGTCGAAATGCGATGGCTGAAGGCCATATAATTGACGATGGTCTTGACCGGATCTACGGAACCACGCCCTCTCAGGTACCCATCTTCATCAATGTTGCCGATGATGTGCTCCCCAATCATGCGCTCGTGCTCATTCAAGTTGGAGAGGGAAAGTTGTTCGATCATCTGATCGTAGAGGGACTTCATCTGAACGATGGGAGCCTCGTAGTCATCCTCTTCATCATCGCCACCTTGGGGGAGTCGAGTACGATAGTCGTAATTGTCGCCGGAGAGGTAATCGTCGATGCTGATGTCATGACTGTTGTCGTCCGACTCTTCAGGCTTTACCTCGTCATCGTTCTTGCGATCGAGATCATCGTATTCATCCTTGTTGTCTTCCCCGAAGCCCATTTGGTCATCATCCAAAGCAGGATTTTTCTCCAACTCTTCCTTGATGCGTTGCTCCAAGGTCGCGGTAGGCACCTGCAACAGTTTGATGAACTGAATCTGTTGCGGGGAAATCTTTTGGAGCAGTCGGAGTTGTTGGTTTTGCTTTAGCATTGATGAGGACAGTTTCCAGTAGGCAGGTGGTTGAACAACCACATAGGTAGAAGAAGCGGTTAGGTTTCTGGGATAACAAGCCAACGGGAAGATTGACTGTTTGAGCAGTACAATTCAGGTACGAAGTCCAAAAATTAGACAATTCCCGCTGGAAATACAACTTTCCAAGCAATAAGAATGCCAAACTGAAAAAATCGTTGAATACGGCCAAAATGGGCCGATTTTTTCGCGCAAGCGAACAAATCCTACTTCTCCAGAGGAGTGGTTATTCCCTGCCAGGGAAATACTTTTTCAAATTGAGACAAGAGATGGCCAACCACCTCTTGCACAGGGACTTCATGTCCCAATTCTGCTGCCAGAGAGGTTACTCCTTTGTCTGCAATTCCACAAGGAACGATGTGGTCAAAGTAGCTCAGATCGGTGTTGACATTGAGGGCAAAGCCGTGCATCGTTACCCAACGACTACACCGTACCCCAAAGGCACAGATTTTCCGAGCTGCTGGCTTGCCAACGTCCAACCAAACGCCAGTTTCCCCAGCACTTCGTTCTCCTGTTAATCCATATTCGGCCAACACCCGGATCATCACTTCTTCCATAGAGCGAAGATACCAGCCAATGTCGGTGCGAAACTTTTCCAGGTCAAGGATGGGATAGCCCGTGATTTGCCCGGGGCCGTGATAGGTGATGTCGCCTCCCCGGTTGATGGGGTAATACGAAATGCCTCGGGCCTTTCTCTCCTCGGCATTGATCAACAAGTGTTCTTCTTTGCCGCTTTTGCCGAGGGTATAGACGGGTGGATGCTCACACAGCAGCAAATGATGTTGAGTTGCCACCTTGAAAGGATCAGCCTTTCCACCCGCTGCCAGTTTCATCCCTACATTGACGCGCAGCAGAGATTCCTGGAGATCCCAGGCTTCCTGATAATCCATGCGGCCCATGTGGTGAATCTGAACTTGCTGCTTCATTGGATGGTGGACTGGCGAATTGGTTGACTAGTGGGTGGGGGAACTAGGGAATTTGTGAACTGGTTGATGGGGGAACTAGGGGATGGTTGATTGGTGAATCAGTGGTAGGAGTATGGTTTTCACAAGTGCGAAGATGAGTCGAACCAATCGTCTGACAACGAAGTGCTCTGACAGCAGCGCGGTCTGTCATCTGACCTCTCTTTCCTAATTCACCACTCCATTTTCCCTGGCGGTAACTTTGCGCACTTCAGGAACCAAGCTCATCATCATTTTTTCTACGCCTTCTTTCATGGTTTGCATGGCATACGGACAGCGATGGCAAGCGCCGTGCATGCTCAGGTTGAGAACTCCATTTTCATAGGCATCGAAAATGATGTCTCCGCCATCAGCTTGAGCCGCGGGACGAATTTGACGGTCCAGGACTTTTTTGATCAGGACGATGATCTCTTCCTCGGAGGGCTGGTGCGCCAACTGTTTGGCACCCATAAAGAGAATCGGCTCATTTTCATCCAGGTGTGTCTGAATCATTTGCCGGATCTCCAGAAGAATTTGGTCCCAAGGCGGGGAATTGGTCTCGTCCTTGAGGACGGTGATGGCATTCTGATGGAGCAGAATGCGTTTGACGTAGCGCAGCATCAACAGCTTGCGCGCCAAAGGAGAGGCTTCGGCCTCGGCCCAATTGGAGAATTCGTAGGGTTCTTCTACCAAAATCCCGTTTTCCAACACAAATTTCATGGCGTTGGGATTGGGAACGCCTTCCTGATGTAGCAATGCCTTTCTACTCATAAGCCTTGATTCCTTACTTGGGGGGGCAAAGATACGGAGAAAACTGAGATCTACTCCCAAAGCGCCTCATCCTCGACTTGTTGCAACGCTCGCTGCAGTTCACTCAAGGGACGTTGCGCTTTTTGACTACGTGCCACCTCTATTCCTGCTTGATACGCCTCTATGGCTTCCTCGGTTTGGTCCAGGCGCTCATAGGTTTTGCCCAAATGATAGTACAGCCCGACATAATCCGGGTGCAATTGGCGAAGGCGGAGAAAATATTCAAGTCCTTGAGATATCTGCCCCAATTGGACATATTCAAAGGCTACGGAGTATAAACTGAAAGAATCTTCGGGACTTTTTTCCAAAAAATGCAACAGTTGGTGCAAGCGATCTGTCATGCCATTTTATTTGTGAGTCGAACTTGTTAATTTTGCGAAAAAAATAATCTCTTCGAAATGATGAAAATACTCGTGTGTGTCAGCCATGTGCCAGATACCACTACCAAAATTCAGTTTGAAGCTGACGGCAGTGGTTTGAATGAAACTGGGGTTCAATTCGTGATCAACCCTTACTGCGAATATGGTTTGTCCCGAGCCATTGGGTTCCGGGAAGAAGGAAAACAAGTAAGCATCACTGTTTGTTGTGTAGGAGGACCAGAGGTAGAGCCTACCCTCCGCAAGGCCTTGGCCATCGGAGCAGACGACGCCGTACGGATCCATGCCGATCCCGTTGAATCCAAGTTTGTGGCTCAACAGATTGCTGAATATGCGCGTGATCGGGAGTTCTCTATCGTTTTTACTGGCAAAGAGTCCATCGACTTCAATGGCTCTTTGGTTCCGGGTATGGTAGCCGAGTACCTGAAATTTTCCTACGTGCCTTCTGCTACGCACATGGACATGATCGACGACAACAACGCCAGCCTGAAGCGGGAAATTGATGGAGGGGTAGAAGTTCTGGAAGTGGGCCTTCCCGTGGTGGTCAGCTGTCAGAAAGGCATCGCAGAATGGCGAATCCCCAACATGCGGGGCATCATGGCCGCTCGCAAAAAGCCGCTTTCCGTAGTGAGTGCGACCGCCATAGAGCCCAAGGTTGAAACCGTGAAATTTGCCTATCCACCTGCCAAAGAAGCCTGTCAGTACTTCGAGCCTGAAGATGCATCAGGATTGGTTCAAGCCCTTTCTGGCAAAGGCTTGATATAATTGATTCCGAATTAGGAACCACCTTCCTTTTATCCACCGAACTTATTTGAACCAACATATGTCTGTTTTATTGTTTGCCGAGCACGCCCAAGGCAGTCTCAAAAAATCCACTTTCGAAGCCGCTACCTACGCCTATGATCTCGCCCAGCGGTTGGGAACCGAGGTAGTTGCCGCTTCTGTAGGGCAGATTTCAGAGGAGGAATTGGCAAAATTGGGAACCTACGGGATTTCCAAGGTCTATGCGGTCAGCAACGATGACCTCAATTCTTTTGTGAATACTGCGTATGCTTCTGCGGTGAGTGCTATCGCCAAATCTATTGACGTCAAAGCTGTGGTGCTTTCCGAATCCTACAACGGAAAAGCCATCGCTCCCCGGATTGCAGTCAAACTCAAGGCTGCCGTATTGCCGAGTGTGATTGCCCTGGCAGATCCTGAAACTGGATTCGATACCCAGCGGATGTCTTACTCCGGTAAAGGCATGC